>CAMYKE010000229.1 GCA_947258895.1 uncultured Pseudomonadales bacterium
CATGGGTGAGAATACCCGGAGCATGCTGATCACCCGCAGCCTGGCGGAAATGAGCCGCTTTGCTGTCAGTATGGGCGCAAATCCGATGACCTTTATCGGCCTGGCCGGGGTAGGTGACCTCATCGTTACCTGCATGTCGCCATTGAGTCGCAACTACCGGGTTGGATTTGCCCTGGGCAAGGGTGAAAGCCTGGAGCACGCGGTGTCAAAACTGGGCGAGGTGGCGGAGGGGGTCAATACGCTGCGGCTGGTCAAGGAAAAGGCGGATGAACTTGAGATCTACATGCCGCTTGCGAATGTACTGTATGATGTTTTATACAATGATTTATCCATAGAAAAGGCCATCACGCTATTGATGTCCAGCCAACAGAGTACGGATGTCGAGTTCGTACTACCAAGAACAACTGACTAATCGGGAAAGAAAAGGGAGTACTCAATGAGCGCAGTTTCGGAAAACGTGAAATCTGAGAAGCAGTGGTTGCGCGGGCTATTTGCGCTGCTGTTTATCATTATCCTGGAGATAACCAAAGTGGTTGGCGTAACGGTCGCCATCCTCCAGTTCCTGTTTGCGATCCTGACCGGCAAGGGCAACAGTAACCTGACGCAATTCGGCAGCAGTCTTGCGCAGTATTTCCAGCAGATCCTGGATTTCCTGACCTATAACAGCGACGACAAGCCGTTCCCCTTTGCGCAGTGGCCAGATCCGGTGGTTGCGGAAGAGCAAGCGGAAATGGAATTTGACAGCGGCTCTACGGAGGACGTTGAAACACCCGTTGAGGATGCCGTCGCAGATGAGGGGGAACAGACCGCCGGAAAAAGTGCAGAGCAGGCGCCAGATGATTCTCCTGAAGTGGAAGATAAAGACAAAGAAGAAGTGGAAAATGAAGTGGAAAATGAAGTTGAAGAAAAAGTGCAAGACAAAGCCGATGGTGACGAAGGTTCCGGGGCGAGTAAAAAGTCGGGGTTGTGATTTTTCAGATGTGGCGATGGAAGGATTGTTATGAATAGCTTTACCCAGTACCTGTGGGGCATCTATCTGCTGGCGGCGATGGGGCTGATCATGATGCTCTGGTACAGCCTCCGGAGAGTGCGCTCCTCGATTGCCCAGGATGTGCCGGTGGTGCTGGCCATCGCTTTGTTGCTAACCCCTGCAAGTGCCATTCCAGGTGGTGCCGCACTGGCACCGGCCCTGGTGGTGCTGGTTTTCGAAGGCCTTCTCGATGACAAGCTGAGCGGCTGGCGGGGCGGTTTGCCTATCCTGCTGGCTACGGTTTCGCTGCTGCTGCTGCTGTTCGTAAAATACTGGATAACGGCAAAGTATTTCGCCGGGGTTTTTCGGTCGCCGGCACCGGCCAGGCCTGGCGAGGCCGCCGCCGCGGCTGCTCCGGAACGTTTCGGCGAATCTCAAGCCGCGCGGCCGGAGCGTGCCCCACCTGAACCAGGGAAGGCGAAACAGGCGACGCCTCGAAGCAACCAGCCGGAGATCAAGGAACCTGAATTCGGCGAGGCTGAAATCACCGGGTCGGTGCGGATAGAGCCGCCGCTGACAGAGCTTGACATCAGCGAGCCGGATCTCGGGGAACCGGAGTTTCAGGACCCTGACCTGGAGAAACAGGATGCCACGGGATCTCGTACGCCGGCGGATGGCGTTGCGGCACGTAAACCGGTAAGCCCTGCCAAGGGCCCATCCCCAGGCTCAAAATAGCGGGCAGCTATGAAACGCTTAATACGCGGCAATCGATTACGACGCGTTCTCCTGATCGCGTCTCTGGCCGCGGTGAATATACTGCATGCGGCCGAGATGCCAATGGGGCGAGTTGCGGGCGAGGCACTCGACTTGCGGATTCTGATCGATATCTCCAGGGACGTTCGCAACAGCATGCCCGAAGGCCAGCACCTCGACGCCGTTGCCATGTTGCTTGCGCAACTACCGGCGGGAAGTAAGGCGGGCGTCTGGACCTTTGGCAAGTACCCCAATCTCCTGGTTACCTATGGTCGTGTTGATGACCAATGGCGCACAACTGCCGGTACTCAACTGCCTGCTATCAGGGCCGTTGCGAGTTGGCGAGATATCGCGCGAGTGGTTACCGATGCCACTTTTGACGTGGCGCGACCGGCCGCAGGGTATCGGCGTGAGCTGCTGCTGATTAGTAGCGGCGGCATTAATACTTCCGATTCCACGGCGGACAATGACCAGGCGCAGCAGCGCATGCTTGCAGAGCAAGTGGGCCCACTCAGGGAGGCGGGCTTCCGAATCCACACCCTGGCGCTCAATGGCGGGGCGGGACGGGATTTCCTTGACGCCGTGGCGAGGGAGGGTGACGGGCTGTTTTTTGGTATTGATCGTCCGGAACAGGTGCATGCCGCCCTGGCCCGGTTTGCAGATTTTCTGTTGCCGCGCAATGTCGCGCCCGTTGCCGATCTCGAATTTGCCATCGATGACGGTGTTGATCGATTTCGCGCGCTGTTGATCGGTGACCCGCGTGCCCTTGTCCTGGAAAGCCCGTCGGGAGAACGCCTGGCGGCGGATGAGGTGCCGGACACTGCTGCCTGGCTGGCGGGTGCATTCCATGTGCGGGTGGAAGCCGACGCACCGGAGCCGGGACTCTGGCGAATACGGGGTGATGTTGGCGCGGGTAGTCGCGTTTACATCGAGGCCAACCGGGTTCTGACCCTGGAGCCGTTGCGAAGTCACTACGTCAGCGGTGAGAAGTTTGCCGTAGTGGTCCAGGCCCCGACACCGGACGATAACCCTCAGGCGTACCAGTCTCCCGTTGACGTGACCCTTGAAGTGGACGGGTTTGAGGGCGCCGAAACCTTTACCCGGCAGTTGCGACCAGATCCGAACCAGCCCGGCTACTATGCACTGGATATCCCCGGGCTGGTCGAGCCGGATAACTACCAGGTCACGATAGCGGCGCACGCGCTCGATTACAGTCGCGCGATTCGTTCCAGCCTGCAGATCCATGAATTGCTGTCGCTCGAGGTGCAGCAGCGGATATTGGCGGAGGGTAACGTGTATAGCCTGAAAGCGCAGGCGGTGGACAGGCAACTCGATCTTGCCCAATCGAGGTTGCTGGTAGAGGTGACCAATTCTGCGGGAGAAACCTCATCGCAGGTGCTACTGCCGGTCGACGACACCTGGCAGCTTGAAGTCCCGGATGATGGCGTTAGCGAAATGTATCGGCTGGACCTTCAGCTCGTCGGCGAGACGATCAGCGGCAAAACGGTCAATTATCAATCTAGACCGCTCATGATAACCCTTCCGGAGCGCGCGCTAGCTACCACTATCGATCCGGCCACTCCAGCGAAAGATCGCGCAGGCGACGACGAGCCACGCACGGCCGCGCCGGCACTGGAGCCGGGGAAACCGGAAGTACATGAACACGGGGAAGGGGAGCAGGAGAAGGACAAGGCAGACGGTGCACGGTCATGGTTGCTGGTGATAGTGGCGGCAGGTTGTGTGGTGATTGGAGGCGGCGTGTCGGGTTTTTACCTGTGGTCGCGGCGACGGCAATCCGGTCGCTTCGATCTGGCCCGCGATGCGGCCGCTTACCGGGCGGCGAACAGGATTAGCATCCGACGTATATTTGGGCCCGGGCAGACATTCCAGGAAGATCCCGCAGCGGTGGCTGCGTTGGCGCGCACGCAGCGGAGTGAGCCGATAGGCCAGGCATTGCCCGGGAATGCACTGCCTGTCGCAGGGGTTGCTGCACAGGATGCGTCTGGCGAAGTGCCGTTGTTGGAAGATGTGGTACTCGACGATATCGTATCGCTAACAGCGACGCCTGTCGCTCAGGATATGCTGCCCGAGGAATCCGCGCTGAAGCAGCAGACTGTGGTTGCGAGCGCATTGGGGAAGAGGAGGCTGGAATCAGCGCTCGGCACCCAACGCGACGGGCACGTTACGCCGCCGGGTAGTCCCGGAGAAGACGGGCAGATCGTAGTACC
>CAMYKE010000230.1 GCA_947258895.1 uncultured Pseudomonadales bacterium
AGTCGCCCGGCATCGATATCGGCCTGCGCCAACGGGTACATCGCGAGCACCACGCCTTGTCCGGCGATGGCCGCTTCGAGCGCGAGCGCGACCTGATTAAAGCGCAGGCCGCGATGCGGGTCTACCCCGTTGACGCCGGCCACACGCAACCAGCCCTCCCAGTCTGGCCGGCCCTCGTAAGCGGTGTCGTCGTGCAGCAGCCGATGGTGTTTCAAATCCTGCGGCCGGCGCAGGGGGTGCTTGCCGGATTGGACCAGTTTGGGGCTGCACAGTGGCACCAGGCTAACACCGCACATTCGATCTGCGCGGTAGTCGGTAAACTCGCCAATACCAAAGAAAATACCCACGTCGATATTTTCCTGGTAGAAACTGTCGGCCGAAAACATCTTGACCGTCTGGCCGCTGCCGATCATTGCTTCGCTGGCGGTGAGGTTGACGTCAATATCGGGATGCGCAGCGACGAACTCGGCGAGCCGAGGCACCAGCCATTTGGCCGCGAATGACGGTGGCAACCATACGCGCAGGCCGGACTGATCGGACGAATCGCGGATTTGTCGCACCGCGCTGGTGATTTCGGCGAAGCCGCTGCTCAGGCCGGGTAGCGCCGTGCGCGCGGCGTCGGTGAGTTCGAGCCCGCGGTGCAGCCGGTGGAATAGCTTGACGCCAAGAATATCCTCGAGGCTTTTGATTTGCTGACTGACTGCGCCGGTGGTTACGTGCAATTCATCGGCCGCCTTGCTGAAGCTCGCGTGCCTTGCGGTTGCCTCGAATGCCTTCAGCGCGGTCAGGGGAAGGTGTTCTGCCATCTCCGCTCTCGCTTTAGTGCAACTATAAACCCGATTTAGATTAAATCGATTGTGCAGTGCAACATTTCTACTATGATTACAGTCGTAATGCAAGCGGATGGTGACGGCATCTGCCAACTACCCGCGGTATTAGATGGATCGACCACCGGCGTGATCCGGGGGTTTTGGTCGAACGGTTCCGGTGTGTAGCAAACACCGGGTTTTGCAACTGTCAAACCGTGATCCAACTTGTCACGAATAGACGAAAGGAGTAATTCGAAATGTTAGTACTCGTAAATCGTATCATCACGGCGATCGGAAATCGCCTTGAACGTAACGAGCGGATTCGCACACGACGGGAACTGCTCAACCGCAGCAACCGCTTTCTCGAAGATATCGGGATATCGCGCGCGCTGCTGGAAGATGGTGTTAACACCTGGCCGTGGCGCGATGGGTTCGACGCGTACCGAATGTCGTAGCGCGAAGGCTGCTGCGCTGCCGACGATAACCCCACGATGATCGCGGGTCGGATACGCTGACCCGCGATCGTTCGTAACTTTCCCGGGGAGGTACTTCGGTGAAGTTCCATTCAACGAATCGCTATCCCAAGATGAATGCACGCCAAGGAGCACACAATGAGTAAAATCAGTAACATAGTAGCACTAGTAGTGTTGATACCTGTGTTTTTGGGTATAGTCGCCGAACTAATTCGCAAGGAAGCGGAACGAAAGTCTGCAGAGAAGCAGAACAAAAGTCTCATCGACACTAACCGTGCCTCATAAAACTTCTCCCGAGAGTTTGCTTTATGGCCCGCACTTGCGGGCCTTTTTTTTTACTTCAAAGAGAAATTGAGGAATTTGGGATCAGTGTATCCATGTAACAGTATGCTCCTGGCATTCAGGAGCCGTAGCGACAGAGGTAACGTTGTGAAGATTACGGTAGGTTCGGGAAAGACGGCCTTGGCACAAAACAGCCTGTCAGGCCGTCTCACATATCAGTACCAATCGCCTTTATACCTTTGCGGCTGTAGAACTGACGTATTGCCAATGGGCTTTGCCGTGTGGTGTACGGCCGGTTGCTTCCGGTCGGCCTGGAGGGTATAAGAATTTTTCGCAGTTCGACCGCACACTTCGCCAGGCTAATTTGTGCTCCCTGGCGTTTCCGTTCCGTAACCCCCACCGCCGGGGGTCTCGATGACAAAACAGTCGCCCGTATCCATCTGCACCCGCGCAGTGGCAGGCAGCGCCTCAATGCTGCCGTCAACCCGCTCGACGAAATTCACGCCGACCTTCCCGGGTAGTCCGCCGGCGACCCCAAAGGGGGCGGTAATGCGGTGGGAGGATAATATGGCGGCGGCCATGGGTTGCAGGAAGCGGATCTTGCGCACCACGCCATCCCCACCGCGATGGGCCCCGGCGCCGCCGGATTGGGGGCGGATTCCGAAATGCTCCACCAGTACCGGAAAGCGCCATTCCAGCACCTCGGGATCGGTGAGACGGGAGTTGGTCATATGGGATTGCACCGCGCTACAGCCGTCGAAACCGGGGCCGGCGCCGGTGCCGCCGCAGATGGTTTCGTAATACTGGTGGACGTCATCTCCGAAGGTGAAATTGTTCATGGTGCCCTGGGCGGCAGCGACCACCCCTAACGCCCCGTACAGGGCATTGGTAAGCCACTGCGATGTTTCGACATTACCCGCCACTACGGCCGCGGGGTAGTCGGGGTCGAGCATGGAGCCGGCGGGAATGATTATCTGTAGGGGTTTCAGGCAGCCCTGGTTCATGGGTATTTCGTCATCGACCAGGGTGCGAAATACGTACAATACCGCGGCATGGCAGACTGCGGACGGCGCATTAAAATTATTGGCAAGCTGGGCCGACGTGCCGCTGAAATCGATGCACGCGGACTGCGTTTCCTGATCGACCCGAATGGCTACCTTGATGGTGGCGATATCGTCGACCGTATAGCTGAAATCACCGTCGTGCAGCCGGCCGATCACCCTGCGCACCGCCGCCTCGGCATTGTCCTGCACATGGCCCATGTAGGCGATCACGGCATTCTGCCCGAAATGGCGAATCATGCGCCACATCTCCTGCAGGCCCTTTTCATTGGCGGCAATCTGCGCTTTCAGGTCGGCGATATTTTGCGGCGGATTACGCGCCGGGTAGGGTCCGGCGGTCAATAGCGCCAACACAGCCTGTTCCTGGAAAACGCCGTCCGCCACCAGGCGAATAGTATCGAATAACACCCCCTCCTGGTTGACGTCGGTACTGTTGGGAGGCATCGAACCGGGGGTGATGCCGCCAATGTCGGCATGGTGACCGCGGGAACCGACGAAAAAAATGATGGCGCCGCTGGCATCGAATACCGGCGTGATCACCGTGATATCCGGAAGATGGGTGCCTCCATTGTAGGGCGCATTGGTGACATACCCATCCCCCGCGCTGATCTGCCCGCTGAAGGTGTTGATGATCGCCCTGACGCTGGCGCCCATGGATCCCAGGTGCACCGGCATGTGCGGTGCATTCGCGACCAGGTCACCCCGGCTATCGAAAATGGCGCAGGAGAAATCCAGCCGCTCCTTGACGTTCACCGAATAGCTGGTGTTTTCGAGCACCGCGCCCATCTGCTCGGCAATCGACATGAACAGGTTATTGAACACCTCCAGCATGATAGGGTCGACCGCGGTGCCGATTGCGGTGCGTTCGGGTAGCGGAATCACTCGCACCAGTTCCAGGTTACCGGACTCGGTCAGTGTCGCTTGCCAGCCGGGTTCGATAATCGTGGTAGCGTTCGCCTCGATGATTACCGCCGGGCCATCGAGTTGCGCGCCCCGTTGCAGGGAGTCGCGATCGTAGATCGGCGCGCTATACCAGGCAGTACTGGTATAAAGCCGGGTCTCGCCCAGTGGTGCTAAAGCGGTGGTCGCTGACCCTGCCGGGTGACTGGACACGGGCTGGCCCGCGCCGATAACTTCCACGGTTATTGAGGCAACGATCAGCGGCCGGTCCGGCACCTTGAAGCCGTAGCGCTGTTGATGTGCGGCTTCAAAGGCTTCCCGGGTGGCGCGGGCGGTGCCGAGCGTGACCAGGATGCTGGCGTCGGTGCCCGCAGGAGCGTTCGACACCGCGGTGATCGCCACCGGCT
>CAMYKE010000231.1:0-1299 GCA_947258895.1 uncultured Pseudomonadales bacterium
TAGAATGACAGGGATACCACCAGGAACTTAAGGATCGGATCGGTGCGCAGTTTTTGCCAGGCGCCCGCCAGGGTCATGATGCCGTTGATCATGCCGCCCCAGGACGGCGCCAGCAGGATCAGGGACATCGCCATGCCCAGGCTCTGGGTCCAGTTTGGTAACGCGGTGTAATGCAGGTGGTGCGGGCCGGCCCATATGTAGATCGATATCAGCGCCCAAAAGTGCACAATCGACAGGCGGTAGGAATAGACCGGTCGCTCGGCCTGCTTGGGCACGAAATAATACATGATGCCCAGGAAGCCGGCGGTCAGGAAAAATCCGACGGCGTTGTGGCCATACCACCACTGCATCATGGCGTCGACCGCGCCCGCATACACGGAATAGGATTTGAACGCGCTCACTGGCACCGCGAGGCTGTTGAATATATGCAACACCGCGACGGTAACGATGAAGGCGGCGAAGAACCAGTTGGCGACATAAATATGGCTGGCCTTGCGTCTGGCGATAGTGCCGAAGAACACTACTGCGTAACTGATCCATACGACTGCCAGCAGGATATCAATGGGCCATTCCAGCTCGGCGTACTCCTTGGAACTGGTAAAGCCCATCGGCAGGGTAATGGCGGCCGCTACGATTACCGCCTGCCAGCCCCAGAACGTGAAGGCTGCCAGTAGCGGCGAAAACAGGGCTGTCTGACAGGTGCGTTGCACGCAGTAGTAGGAGGTCGCGAACAGCGCACAGCCGCCAAAAGCAAATATGACCGCATTGGTATGCAGCGGGCGCAGGCGGCCAAACGTCAGCCACTGCAGGTCGGTGTAGAATACGTTCGGAAAGGCTAACTGGCATGCTATGATCACCCCCATCAGCATCCCAAAGACACCCCAAACCACCGTCATCAGCGCAAATTTACGAACCACGTCATAATTGTAAGTTGGATGCTTGATTGCGTTGCTCATGTAATGCCCTGTAGTTATGCTTGGAAAGAGAGGTCGGCCAATGATATTGGCGAGCCTGATATTGCCTGGTGACATACATCAATGAAGCAAGAGTTTAACTGAAAAACCAGGCCCAAAACAGTGCAAATTGCGGACGAGCCTGCAGCGTGAATTGACCATGAGCGAATTTATTACCTCCGGCCCCGACAACAAAGTTCGCCTGCTGCTTGCCCATGGCGCTGGCGTGGGAATGGATAGCGCCTTTATGAACGGGATTGCCAGCAGCCTGGCGGAACGGGGCGTCGGAGTGGTGCGCTTCGAGTTTCCGTATATGCAAAAAATGCGGGCAACCGGCCGCAAGCGT
>CAMYKE010000231.1:1317-5242 GCA_947258895.1 uncultured Pseudomonadales bacterium
CGCCGCACTCGGTGGCCCGCAACGGCTGGTGATCGGGGGGAAGTCCCTGGGCGGTCGCGTCGCCAGCCTGGTTGCGACCGAGCTGGATGTGGCGGGACTGGTCTGCCTCGGCTACCCGTTTCACCCGCCCGGCAGGCCAGACGCCCTGCGCATTGCGCACTTCCCGCAGCTTCGTTGTCGCGGACTTGTTGTGCAGGGCGAGCGGGACGCCTTTGGCAACCGGGCCGAGGTCGCGCAGTATGACTTACCGGAACGGTTACGCGTCTGCTGGCTGGCAGACGGGAACCATGACCTCAAGCCACGGCTGCGCAGTGGCCTTGATTATTCCGCGCAGTTGCGCGTGGCTGCCGAAGAAATTCGTTGCTTTATCGACGGATTATAGCGCCGCGGTCTTTGATAGTCGGTATACTGGCGATTTGCGCAGCTTCGCGATTGACACAGCCCTATTGACACAGCCCAATTGACACCACCCGGATGACCCGGGTACGACCAGACCAGATACAGCCAGGCGATCGACCCCATGCAGGAACTCGGCGAAAACGCAGCCCACCAGATGGATGCTTCGGGTTTGTATTGTCCCGAGCCGGTGATGCTATTGCATAACAAGATTCGTGAACTACAGGCGGGTGACCTGATCAGGATGGTCGCTACGGATCCTTCGACGGAGAGGGATGTACCGCGGTTTTGCCATTACCTGGGACACGAACTGGTGGCCAGCGAACGTCGGGAAAACCTGTACTATTTCCTGATCCGCAAGGGGCCGGGCTGTGAAAGCTCCTGAAACGTTGGTCGCGACAGCCCGACGGGCGAGTGTATTGGAGGTGTCCTAAAAATCGATCAGGTGGGCGATGGCGGCCATCGCCTCCTCGTCATTTTCCTTGATCTTGTTCGCTATCTTGTACTGGAAGAAGTATTTAAAGTTAGCGGCCTGCTGCGCAGTATAAAGGCAGGGGTCTCCGGTCAGCACCGGCGTGTCGGTTACCTTGTCCGGGTCGATCAGCATTGCCAGAATCTCGCCTTTGGCGGTCAGGCACCAGCTGAATACTTCATTAACGATAAATGTCCGGTTGCTGTAATCGGCCATTACCGCATGGGTGCCAATCGAGTCAGGGAGTTCCTGAACGACTTCGTTATTTGGCCGCTCCGGCGCGGGGTAATATTCGTGGGTGCTGCGTAATTCGAGTTCCTTGTGCTCCGGCGGTTCGTAGAAAATATCACCGGTGGCGCCGTCGTAGTAGCCTTCCCAATGGCCATTAAGCGGATCGCATAACTCCGGGCAGGGCATGATGCGGTTCAACCAGGGGACCAATCCGACTACTTCCCCGTCCGCTTGCAACCCCCAGCCGATGATTTTCATATTGAAGAGCTTGCCCGGGTTGCTGTCATTGCTGTAGAGCATGCCGATGCCATCATATTCCGGCGCGAGGCGCACGATGTGCCTGTCATGCCCTTCATCGAGCATCTTGCGGGAAAAAATGTCAATAATCTGGGCAGATTTGGCTGAAGATTGCAGGGCCATAAGTAAACCACTCCTTATCGCTGGTGACGCTTGTGTCGGCGCATCGCGCTCTAGTAATTAAGACATTGCAAATGAACTGCAGTTTCTACTATTTAAGTATGGCTGCTATTGTGAATCCGGCAAGCGCCAGGGCGGTTTTAATTCCATCACCATTATTCAAATTATTACTCAATAAAAACAGTATTTTGAATTATATTTCTGGTCTAAATTATTAAGTATCGCGAGCTGGTTTACGCCGCCAACCGTGCTAGAATCGCGGTTTGGTCGCGACCCTTTGCGAAGGGCTGCGACGTTGTTAGCCCGGGTTACAGCAGGGGCGCACGGGAGCATCATGCAGCAATCTGTACTCGGGCATCACAGCGATCATCTGATCAAATTGTTCAACGGCCTCTTCGCAAAATCATTCAATACGTTGTTGGTGGGCGGCGGCAGCGAGCCACTGTACCGTCCTGCTAAATCCGGCCAGAACCCCGCACGAATCGAATTCGTTCACGACTACTATGCCAGCGCGTTACACGAAATTGCCCATTGGTGCCTGGCGGGGGAACAGCGACGAAAACGGGTTGACTATGGTTACTGGTATCACGAGGATGGTCGCGCGCCTGAACTGCAAGCGAAGTTTGAGCAGGTTGAGGTCAAACCCCAGGCGCTGGAATGGGTGTTCTCTGCAGCGGCCGGTACCCCTTTCCGGGTCAGCCTGGATAACCTGAACGGGTCACCCCATGATGAACCCCGTTTTAGAGCGAACCTGGTACGGCAGGCGCGAAACTTCATGATCTCCGATATGCCCGCGCGCGCAGCGCTGTTTATGCGGGCCCTGCTGGGATACTACTCGCGCGAGATTTCGGAGCGGGACTTTTGCCTGGAAAACCTCTGAATATTATTTTGCTACCTCCTCGAGCGATTGCAGGCGAGCGGCTATTTGCCGCGATCGAGCCTGCTCGCCTGCGAGCTGGCAAGGGCCGAGGCGAAGCGAATACTTTGCCGCAGCGCAGCCTTGTCATCGGTGCCTGGTGTGGCGATCCGGGGCGTGGGTTCGGCGTTGATCGCTCGTATCTGCGGTACTGCGGGACCAGTGTCGGCATTGGCTAGCGTCCGCTGTTCGGAATGCAGGCAGTCGGCGAGTTCGTTTAGCCGTTGCCTGCTATGCGAGGCGTCCGCCACCAGGCCATCGAGCTCTTCCTGCAACCTGGCGACAAGTTCTGCGGATCGTTGGCCTCTCGACTCGGTCGGCGTCGTGCCGGCAAACCGGCCGCGTAACCGGGAAAGCGTGGCCTCCGGAAGTTGTTCCTGGTCGCAGGCCTGCACTACCAGCTCGATTGCCTGCTGCGGTAGCGCACCAAATTCTGTCAGGTAGTGCTGGATCAATTGTGCCAGCAGTTCCTCTGTCTGCGTACGGGAAGGACGATTTTTCTGCAGCGCTTTGATAGCGAGTTCGATAATGTCCTCGACAGGTTTCGCGCCGTCGTCAAGCGCGGGCGCCATGGGTGGTGCCGCGGTAGTGGTAGCGGAAACGGACTCGGTTGCAATGTTTTGTGTTGTCATGGCAACGGGCTCATTCGGCTCCAGTTCTGCTTCGGCAGGCGTCCTGCGCCCTGCATCAATGTTGCTCCCCGGTTCCGGGCTGCCACTTTGTTCGGGCCCTGCAGTGGGCGCGGTCCGGGTCGCTGCTTCGGGCTCTGTTTCAGATTTGGCCTGCACTGATTCCCCGGTTTCACCAGCGGACTCGGACTGCGCAGCTTCCGCCGGTTTCATCCCCGTCCCGGCCGGTGGTGCGGCCGCAGCGTCCTGCAGAGTGGTGGCTACGGATTCTGCAGGGATGTGCGCCGCATTTTCGAGTTGATCTTTCCAGAATTGGCTTATTTTCCTGACCGGGGCGCTGTGGCTGGTGAAATGCTTGAGCAGGATATTGGCGAGCAGGGTGATGCAGCGCCCGGCAGGCGATTCCGGGTCGTTGAGTACAAACGGGTACTGGGCGCTCACAGCCGCCTGCACACCCCGGTCCAGTGGCACATAACCGAGGTAGCGTACCTTGATGCCAATATGCTTGTTCACGGCATGGGCGAAACGCTTGAATACTTCCATACTGTGGGTGTAGCCATTGCTCATATTGACCAGGATATAGATGGGCTGCTGGTGACCGCGGCGCTGCAACACCTTGGTCAGTGCGAATGCGTCGGTGAGCGAGGTGGGTTCCGGTGAAATCACGAGGACCGAATATTGCGCAGATTCAACAAAGTGTAAAACGCTTTCGCCAATGCCCGCAGCGGTATCGATCAGCAGGTAATCGAACTCACTTTCCAGCTGCTCGAGACAGCTTACCAGTCGTGTGCGTTGCTCCGCATTAAAGTGTACGCAGTTGGCGATGCCGGATGCGGACGGGATAATCTGCAGGCCTCGTGGCCC
>CAMYKE010000232.1 GCA_947258895.1 uncultured Pseudomonadales bacterium
GGACTCTACCTGGTCGCTGTCGAGTATCCCCCCGCGTTTGGCCTGCCAGCCGACCAACCCATCCTGCCTTTCGTTGACTAGCCGCCATATCTCACTGATTCGGCGATCCATGGCCAGAAACCTTGTCAGTACAGTGCGAATTGCCTATTTAGTTTCTCGCCGGATCTTGCACGTTGTACGGAATTTTTCTCCTGCGGCTATAGCGACGGCTATCCCCTTAGTCGGAAAATCCCGTACACCGCACAATCCCTCGGCGATAATTCCAAAAAATCGGTGAGATTATGTCTAGTCGCGGTGCCGGGGATAACGACTCTGCAGAAGTTTTGTTACACTCCGTTCTTTGTGTGATGCGACTTCTACAGGAGAAATCGTGCCGCGAACACGCGTGAAAATTTGCGGAATCACCCGCCGGGCGGATGCACTGGCGGCAGTTATCGCGGGCGCCGACGCCCTGGGCCTGGTGTTTTATGCCGCCAGTCCGAGGGCAGTGACGCCGGCGCAGGCCGCTGCGATAGTAAAAGGCCTGCCACCATTCGTCACCATCGTCGGTTTATTCGTCGATGCGGCGCCGGAATATCTGGCGGAGGTGATGGCGCAGGTGCCGCTCGACCTTATCCAGTTTCATGGCAATGAGTCTCCCGAGGAGTGTGCAGCACTCAATCATCCGTTTATGAAAGCGATTCGCGTGACTGATACCACCGATGTCGCACTCGAGGCACAGCGCTACGCGGCAGGCGTCGCCATCCTGGTCGATGCCTGGCACCCGACCTTAAAAGGCGGTACGGGGCAGAAGCTGGACTGGAACAGGCTACCGGCGGATATCGGTATGCCGCTGGTCCTGGCTGGTGGCCTGAATGCGGGGAATGCCCGCGCCGCCATCGACACGGTGCGTCCTTATGGAGTAGATGTCAGCGGTGGTGTCGAGTCAGGGAAGGGAATCAAGAGTCACCCGGAAATACGGCGTTTCATCGCCGCGGTAAATTCCATGACGACGGAAAAAGTTGGGAAATAGGCGGCGATGCTCACATTTATGAGTATAATGGGCACAGTTAGTATCCATTGGTCATCGACAGGAAATAATTAAAAATGAGACCGACCGGAGCTGGATAATAATCACGATGTCTGCCCGAAATGCGATTACCACATGCGCATCAGCGCGCGGCGCCGGCTCGAATTATTCCTGGATCCGGGTGAGCGGGTTGAGCTTGGTACGGAATTTGAGCCCATCGACAAGCTGAAATTCAAGGATTCCAAGCGCTATAAGGACAGGCTGTCAGCTGCCCAGAAAAGCACCGGCGAGAAAGATGCCCTGGTCGCCATGAAAGGTGCCGTGCTTGGCGTACCCGTAGTGGCCAGCAGTTTCGAATTCAATTTTATGGCCGGTTCGATGGGCGCTGTGGTCGGTGCCCGGTTCGTGGCCGGTGCCGAGCAGAGTCTCAAGGACCGGATTCCGTTGATCTGTTTTTCGACCAGCGGCGGAGCACGGATGCAGGAAGCGTTGCTGTCCCTGATGCAGATGGCCAAGACCAGCGCGGCAATCCAGAAGCTCAAGGATGCCGGTATCCCGTACATTTCGGTGCTAACGGACCCTGTATACGGCGGCGTGTCCGCCAGCCTTGCGATGCTCGGCGACCTGATCATTGCCGAGCCCAAGGCGCTGATCGGGTTTGCCGGTCCGCGGGTCATCGAGCAGACCGTGCGCGAGAAGCTGCCGGAAGGTTTCCAGCGTAGCGAATTTTTACTGGAACATGGTGCCGTGGATATGATCGTGCGCCGATCGGAAATGCGCGATACGCTGGCGCGGATCCTTGTCAAACTGGTTCCTGAACTAAATCCCGAAGCGAACGAGCCGGAAACCGCTGCCGAAACCGACATCAACACCGATACCGATACCGAAACCGAAACCGATACCATCACCGAGACTGATACCGAGGCCCGCGCCAACTAGAACTTTGGCAGCAATTCCGGGAGGTAGCGGTACGACTTTGATACTTGTAGTAAATGGCAGATAGTCTGTCGGGCACTGATATTCAGTACTGGCTCCGTAAGCTGGAGCAGATGAACCCGGATAAGATAGAACTCGGGCTCGATCGTATCCATCGGGTCGCGCAGCGACTCTCGCTCGGCCGCATCGCCGGCAAGATAGTCACTATTGCCGGCACCAATGGGAAAGGTTCCTGTGTTCGCGTCGCCGAGCAGATTCTCCTCGCGTCCGGCTACCGGGTTGGTAGTTATACCTCGCCGCATGTCAGTCAGTTCAATGAGCGAATTCGAATCCAGGGCACCAGTGCCAGTGATGCGCAACTTTGCAAAGCGTTCGCCGCGATCGAAACCGCTCGTCAGGATGTGCATCTTACCTATTTCGAATTCACTACCCTGGCTGCATTCGTGCTGTTTGGCGAGGCGCAGCTGGATGTCGCGCTGCTGGAGGTTGGCCTGGGCGGGCGTTTGGACGCGGTGAATACCGTAGACCCCGATGTCGCGGTCGTAACCAGCATTGCGCTGGACCACCAGAACCGGCTGGGGAATTCCCGTGAGGAGATTGGCTTTGAGAAAGCCGGTATATTCCGCGCCGGGATTGCGGCGGTCTGCGGCGATCCGGAACCCCCTGTCACGCTGCTGCGGCATGCTGCAAAGCTCGGAGCAAAGATACAACTGCTCGGCGAGGACTTTGGCTACCGGCTGCAGGATACCGGGTGCTGGTATTGGTGGAGTGAAACCGGTGCGACGCCCGTGCAAGTGAATGACCTGCCGCTGCCCAGACTACCGGTGGCCAATGCGGCCGTTGCGCTGCAGGCGATCCAGCAACTGGGGCTCACGATTTCCCGCAGCCATCTGGAGGCAGGCCTCAATTCCGCAGCCCTGGAGGGGCGCTTTCAGCGCTTCGAAAAGCCGGTTCCAACCGTATTTGATGTGGCGCATAATGCGGCAGCGGCTGCCTACCTGGCTGCGAGGCTGGCGGCGCAATCGGTTGCCGGGAAAATAGTTGTGATATGCGGCATACTTGCCGACAAGGATATTGATGAGATTATCGCGCCGCTGCTACCGCTGGGCGATGCCTGGCTGGCCGCGGACCTCGATACCGAGCGCGCCGCTCCGGCGCAACTGCTTGTGGAACACATCACCAACGCCGGCGGGCGCAACGCAGTGGCGTGTGAGAACGTCGCAGTGGCGCTGCAGGCAGCTTTTGCAGATGCGACAGCGGATGACCTGGTGGTCGTTTTCGGGTCGTTTTACACCGTGGCAGATGGCTTGAAATACATGAACAGGATCACACTCGATGGATGACGGGTTAAAACAACGCTTGATCGGCGCGATAGTCATTATTGCGGCTGCGATTATCTTTATTCCCATGATTTTCGACGACAGTGGCTCCAGCCCTGCCGATATCCAGGTTGATATCCCGCAAAAACCGGATGTGCCCAAACTGGAGTTTTCCAAACCCCGGCAGCCTGAAGTGACCCCTGAAATGAAGGCTCAGCCGGAGTTCCTGCCCGAAACGTCTGCGGCAAACCCCGCGGCACCCGGCGCGCCGGCCGGGGACGCTGCCAACCTGGACTCAAAGCCCGCAGCAAGCGCCAGCGGAGTAGCAGGTTGGGCCGTGCAACTGGGCAGTTTCGAGGAACTGGAAAATTCGGAGACGCTACGCGACAAGTTGCGCAAGGCGGGGTACAAGGCCTACATCAAGTATCGACCGGACCGCTCACCGGTGCTCATCCAGGTATTCGTGGGACCGGAATTAAAGCGCTCCGCAGCCGATCACCTGCAGAACAAATTGCAAACCGAGTTTGCACTCGAGGGCTTCGTGGTGCGCTATGAGCCCTGAGGTTTTGGCGCCGTACGCGGGCGCGTACATTTGCCATTAACCGGACAGGACACTAGAATGCGCCGCTTTACGTACCTTCTGTTTTAGCAAGGGTGGCTATGAACTGGGCTGACTGGCTCATTATCCTGATCATCGGTATATCCACCTTCGTCAGCCTGTACCGGGGTTTTATCAAGGAAGCGCTCTCGCTGGTGGTCTGGATCACCGCGTTCGTGGTGGCCCGTACTTTCAGTTTTAACCTGGCCGTGGTGCTTGCGCAATATATCGATGTTTATTCGGTGCGGGTGGCGGCCGCGTTTGCGATCCTGTTCGCGGCCACCCTGATTGTCGGCACGCTGCTCAATCATTTAGTCGCGGCCATGGTGCGCGCTACCGGATTAACGGGTACCGACCGGATATTGGGAATGGCTTTCGGGATGGCCCGGGGCGGCCTGCTGATCGTGGTAGCGGTGGCGCTGTTAAAGCACACGCCGCTGGCACAGGACGCCTGGTGGTCGTCTTCCTACCTGGTGCCACGGTTTTTATTACTGGAGGAGTGGTCCTTCAATTTGTTTCGGGAATTGGCGAATTACCTGCTGAGTCTGGGTCGATGAGCACCGATTTCAGCAGGGCAATTTTGCGCTACTCGAAACTGTTCAATTGGTCGCCGATAATCGATAATGGTGTTGACTGGTAGAGACGTATTTAAGAGGGGTTCGTAAACACATGTGCGGTATTGTCGGCATTGTAGCCAAATCGATGGTCAACCAGTCGTTGTATGACGCGTTGACCGTGCTTCAGCACCGCGGCCAGGACGCGGCCGGGATGGTGACCTGTGACGCAGGTAAATTCGCCCTGCGCAAGGACAATGGCCTGGTACGTGACGTGTTCAGCCAACGCCATATGGATCGGCTGTCGGGTAATATGGGTATCGCGCATGTGCGCTATCCAACTGCGGGCACCTCGAGCTCCAAGGAATCGCAGCCGTTCTACGTGAATTCTCCCTATGGCATTGCCCTGGCGCACAACGGCAACCTCACGAACGCCGCGACCCTGAAGCGGGATCTGTTCGCGATGGACCTGCGCCACATCAATACCAGTCGAGCGCGTCCATGAGCGCTGCTCCGGTGCCTATGCCGTAATCTCCATGATTAATGGCTACGGCATTCTGGGTTATCGTGATCCGCTGGGGATCCGGCCGCTGGTGTTCGGCGAGCGCAAGACCCGCAAGGGAAAGGAATACATGATCGCGTCCGAGAGCGTCGCGCTCGATACTCTCGGGTTCACGCTGATTCGTGATGTCGATCCCGGTGAGGCGATCTACATCGACGTCAATGGCAACCTGCACACGCAGCAGTGTGCCAAGGCACCGCGCCTGGTGCCCTGCATATTCGAGCACGTCTACCTGGCGCGCCCGGATTCGATCATTGATCAGATCTCGGTGTACAAGGCACGGCTGCGCATGGGCGAGAAACTGGCGGAGAAGATTCTCCGCGAGCGCCCTGACCATGATATCGACGTGGTGATCCCGATCCCCGATACCAGCCGTACTTCGGCGCTGCAACTGGCCAATCGGCTCGGGCTCAAGTTTCGCGAGGGATTTATCAAGAACCGCTATATCGGACGTACTTTTATCATGCCCGGGCAGGCATTGCGCAAGAAATCGGTAAAACAAAAGCTCAATGCCATCGACCTCGAATTCATGGGCAAGAACGTACTGTTGGTGGACGACTCTATCGTGCGCGGTACCACCTGCAAGCAGATTA
>CAMYKE010000233.1 GCA_947258895.1 uncultured Pseudomonadales bacterium
TCCCTGCAGGACGAATGGAAACTTGCGCGTGACTGGTCGCTTACGACTGGCGTCCGGCTCGATGAGTATTCCGATTTTGGCGGCACAGTCAATCCGCGCCTTTCATTGGTTTGGCAGACTTCCTACAAGTTGACAACCAAATTTTTGTACGGAAGAGCATTTCGAGCGCCGTCTTTTGCTGAACAATTCAATATTAACAACCCCGTGGCGTTGGGAAATGAGGATCTCGACCCGGAGATTGTCAATACGTATGAAGTGGCGTTTGATTATACCTATAGCCCTACCTTACGCATGGGTTTAAACCTGTTCCACTATAAAATGGAGGACATTATTCGCTTCGCCCCGACTGTAGCTAACAACACAGGCGATCAAACGGGCAGCGGCCTCGAATTGGAGTTCGAATGGGATGTAAACAGGGACCTGAAGGTGCTGGGTAACTATGCATTGCAGGATTCGGAAGATAATGACACCAACAGCGATGCGCCGAATGCGCCGCAGCAACAACTTTACTTACGTGCCGACTACAGCTTCAATTCCAATTGGGCTGTGAATACTCAGTTGAACTTCGTGATGGACAGGGCGCGCGCTGCGGGCGACCTGCGGTCTGATGTAGACGACTATGCGACACTTGATGCGACTGTGCGAGGAGAAAACATTTTTGCCGGTTTGGACATTGCGCTTTCGGCCAGAAACCTGACTGACACAGACGCATTTGAGCCTTCTCTCGCGCCGGGAGTAATTCCGAACGACTTGCCCCTTGCAGGGCGTAGCGTTTTTGCCGAGATCAGGAAAACCTGGTAATTGGTCGAGGCCGGGGAAAGTCTTGCGCGCTTGACAGTAATGTTTATGTCAAGAATGAAGCTTGCTGTGAGATTTGATGGCAGTAAGGTGCTGGCTAGAGGAACGCGTTGGGTGTTGGGTTTGCTGCTGTGTTTTTGCGTGTCAGCCACTGGCGCCAGCAAGGTAGCAGTTGCTGTTCTGTACCCGGACGTCCAGGAGCCGTACCGCAGGATTTTTATTGATATCGTCGATGGCATAAAAAGCGAATTTGACACGCCCGTACAGGTTCTGGAACTGGCCAGCACCGATGACATGGCAGCCATTGGTGACTGGCTCGAAAAGATGAGTGCCCATACAGTTATATCGTTGGGCAATCGTGGTAAAACCATCGCCCGGGAAATCTCGCCGGGGTACCGCGTGATAACTGGCGCCTCCATTCTATCAAGTAAAAATATTGAAGATGGCCTGCTTGGGATTTCGCTCACGCCAGCGCCGGACAAGCTGTTTCGAAAAATTCTGGAACTGATGCCTGCCCTGAAGAGAATCAGGGTTGTCTATCACAGGGAGACTAGCGAATGGCTCATTCGGATCGCCCGTGAAAGTGCAGCCGCGTTGGGGCTGGAATTGCTCGAGGCTGTTGCGGTGGATGTCAGGGATGCTGCTGCATATTATCGTGAGGCGCTCGAAACCGGTTTACCCGGAACCGATGCGATCTGGCTGTTACAAGGCGATCCCACGCTGGATGAGAGGGGCCTTTTGCCAACATTGTTAAGCCAGGCGTGGGCCAACAATCTGGTGATCTTCTCCAGCAATCCTTCCCATGTAAAGCGCGGCGCTTTGTTTTCCCTGTTTCCCGATAATAGCGCAATGGGCAAAAGCCTGGCGCGAAAGGCGCAGCAATTGGCTAATGGCGAGCCCGGTAGCCCCGAGCCGCTGCATGACCTGCGGATCGCCGTTAACGTGCGAACAGCGAAGCATTTAAACATAAGAATCAGCCGTTCCCAGGAACGCTCTTTCGACCTGGTATTCCCGAACAGATAAATGAACGAGCAACTTCCCAATAATTGGATTAGCCGCATTAAATTCCGGCAATTGCTGGTTGTGACTTTCAGTATTGGAATATTGATGTTGGCACTGCTCTCAATTTTTGTCACCACTTCATTGTCCAGCCAGTCTTTTCGTGAACGTCTGGGTCAGGAAGGATTGTCGCTGGCGGAGACGTTTGCGGAGCGTAGCAGAGTCGCATTGCTATACCGTAGCGGCTCGGACGCGAAGTACGTAGCAGACGCTATGATGGCCTTTCCGGATGTATTAGCCGTAGCTGTTTATGACGATACCAGGAAACAGCTTTATGGCTCCGGTGATACGTTGACGGGGGTCATGCCGGAATGGAATTGGCCAAACAGCACTTCGCTGGACCATGAGACAAATGAACTTTGGCATTTTGTGGCGCCGGTTTACACCGGTAGCCAGGCAGATGCGGATTCTCCGTTCCTGGCGGCGGAAACGGCTCCTGAGCTCATTGGATATGTGCGAATACAAATGGGTAAGGCTTCGTTGCGGCAAATGGAGTCGGACATTTTCCGCTACAATATTGCTGCGTCCGGACTGCTTGCCGCAGTTTTATTAGCCGTTCTCCTCGCGATAACCAACCGTATTACAAAGCCGTTACACAGCCTCGCAGAAAATATGCGCCGGGCCCGGGAGGGTGACAAGGACGTGCGTGCCGAGGTCAAGGGTACTCGTGACGTTATCGAAATGAAAATAGCTTTCAATTCCATGATGGAGGCTATCAGTAGCCGCGAGGCGGAACTCCGAAGCACCCGGGACATGGCGCTCGAAGCGGCGCGGGTAAAGGGGGAATTCGCTGCGAACGTCAGCCATGAATTGCGCACGCCACTCAATGGCGTCCTGGGGATGCTCGAGTTGCTGTCGGATATGGGCTTGAGCAACAAACAGAAAGAATATGTTGAAATTGCGAGCGGTTCCGCCGAATCGTTGCTGTCATTAATCGACGACATCCTCGATTTCTCGAAAATTGATTCAGGCAAATTCGAGGCTGAGGCAAGTCAATTTGATTTACGAGACCTGCTGGAGGATATCGTTGCCTTGCTCGGGCCCCAGGCCCAGCGCAAGGATATCGACATTGCGTATCTTCTGGAACCCGGTGTGCCAACCAGTCTATCGGGTGATTGCGGTCGCTTGCGTCAGGTGCTCATCAACCTGATTGGCAATGCACTTAAATTTACCGAGCGTGGCGAAGTGGGCATTGAGGTCAGTGCTACGCAGTTGCAGGGGAATACGGCACGACTGCGTTTCAATGTTTTTGATTCCGGTATCGGGATGGAGCAAGCCGTTCAGGATAGAATCTTCGAGGCATTTTCTCAGGCGGATGGATCTACCACCCGGAAGTATGGCGGCACGGGTCTTGGACTGGCTATTTCTCGACAATTGGTGGAAGTGCTGGATGGTGAGATTGGCGTTGACAGTGAACCTGGGGAAGGCAGCAGTTTCTGGTTCACACTGCCCTTCGTCATTGACGCCGCAGAATGTAATTTAGTTTCATTGCCAGCAGCGGACACCGAGTTGCCCAGAGTGCTGGTGGTCGACGACAGTCGCCTGAACCGTCGTTACATAGGGCACGTTTTGGGGCAGGAGCGGCTTGCGTACGAGGTCGCCTCCAGCGGCCTGGAAGCTTTGGACAGACTGCGTGTTGCCGCTCGACAGGATACGCCCTTTGACCTGGTTATCATCGATGAGCTCATGCCAGGGATCAAGGGCACAGACCTTGCTCACTTAATCAAAAATGATTCCGCGATAGCTAATGTCCGAATCATTATGATGGTAAACCGTGCGAATCCCAGTTATCAGGACAAGCAAAAGCTTAATTTGGCGGGCATGCTTTCCAAGCCCGTACAGCGTAAGGAACTAGTTGGGCTGTTGTCCGACCTGGAACAGTTTACATCTCCGTCAGTCATGGAACCGCCCCCGCAAGATGGAGATGCGGAGGTTGCGTCATTCGATGGCAGCAAGGTGTTGGTGGTGGAGGACAACCGTGCCAACCAGTTGGTAGCGTTGGGCATGCTGGAGCGACTGGGCTGCAAAGCTACTATCGCCAATAACGGCAGGGAGG
>CAMYKE010000234.1 GCA_947258895.1 uncultured Pseudomonadales bacterium
ATCGTTTCGGCGCCGGTCTGTTGCGCCAGCCGGGCAGTGAAAAAGCCCGTGCCACAGCCCAGGTCAAGCACCTGCGGGTAACGACCGGCCGGCACCCGATCAAGTAATCGGGCACCGACGTCGCGCTGCAGTTCAGCCACAGCATCATAGCTCTCTGCAGCTCGACTGAACGACCGGGCGACCGCTGCCTTATCCAGCACTGGCGACATCGCTACGCGCTCCGCAATTTGCGATTTCCTGCAATAGCGCCAGCACGCGCTCCGGACAGGTAAGCATTGGCAGATGCGCAACTTCTGTCAGCACTTCCACCCGTGCCGCTGCATGAAGGGCGCTGATCTTCGCGCCAACCGCTGCCGGTACCAGCGCATCTGCGCGACCCAGGACGTGTAGCTGTGGCTGGCGCAGCGCTGCTATCGCGGAGCGAACATCCAGCGATGCCAGGCAATCAAGGCTGGCGACGAGTGCGTTCTGCGGTGGCAATGGCGATTTCGACAGCAACTCGCGGAGACGACGCAGATCCCGTTTCGACGAGTGGCTGCCAGAGGCTGCGAGGCCCTGAAACTGGACAAGGGTCGCGACGGGGTCGCTGGCGAGCCGCCGCGCAAAGCCGCTGAAGGTTTGCGCAGGCATTGCCAATGGCCAATCAGCAGCAGCTACAAACCTGGGATTCGAACACAGGGTCACCAAAGTCGACACCCGCTCGGGATATTTCTCCGCCAGGCGGGTCGCCAGCATCCCGCCGAGGGACCAGCCGCAGACGATGGAGTGCAACGGGATAGCCTGCGCCAGCGACTCTACCAGTTGCTCTTCGACATAGCGCTCGTCAATGGCCCGCGCCGCCCCGTCGTACCCAGGCAAATCCACCACACGAACCTCGAACCGACGCTCGGCAAGCACTGCAAGGTCGTGCCATACCGGCGCCCGGTGGCCCCACCCGCCGAGCAGCACCAGGGGCGGGGATTGGCGAGCTCCGGGAATTTCACCAGCCAGCAGCGCCATTAGCTCCCGCCCCCGCTTGCTTGAACCCGAGCCAGCGCGGCAAGCAACGCCGACACCTGCGCAGGGCTATGCGCGGCACTCAGGGTCACCCGCAGTCGGGCGCCGCCCTGCGGCACGGTCGGTGGCCGAATCGCCGTGACCAGGATACCCTGCTGGCGCAACCCGTTGCTCAGCGCCAGTGCCTGCTCGGCCTGGCCCACCATGATCGGCTGGATCGGGGTGTCCGAGTCGGCCAGTTCATACCCGAGCTCCATAGCACCGGCGCGAAACTGGCGGACCAGTTCCGCCAGACGCTCACGGCGCCAGGACTCGGCTTCAACAATAGCAAGGCTGGCGAGGGTGGCGCCCGCCACCGCAGGCGGAATAGCGGTAGTGTAAATGTAAGTGCGTGCGTGCTGGATGAGCGTCTCAATCAAGACATCGCTACCGGCAACGAAGGCGCCGGCGGTGCCGAAAGCTTTCCCAAGCGTACCCACCAGGATCGGTACCCGCGACGGATCCAGGGCATGATACTCGAGCGACCCCCGCCCCCCCGTACCCACACACCCTAAACCATGGGCATCATCAATCATTAACCAGGCGTCCGCTGCCTCAGCTGCGGCCGCCAGTTCGGACAGGGGTGCGACGTCGCCATCCATGCTGAACACCCCATCGCTAACCACCAGCTTGCGCCGCGCATCGCTTCCCGCCAGCCGGGAGCCCAGGTCGGCGCTATCTGCGTGGCGATAGCGTTTGAATCGCGCCCCGCTCAACCTTCCCGCATCCAGCAATGAAGCGTGGTTCAGGCGATCCTCGAACACCGCATCGTGGCGACCCAGCAGCGCGCTGACGGCGCCAAGGTTGGCCATGTAGCCAGTCGAGAACAACAGCGCACGCTCGCGGCCCGTAAATTCGGCCAGCGCGTCCTCAAGCTGGTGATGGATACGACTGTGGCCGTTGACCAGGTGGGATGCGCCGCTGCCGACGCCGTAGTGGCTGGCAGCGTCATGAAATGCCGCCACGACCTGTGGATGGTTTGCCAGCCCCAGGTAATCGTTGCTGCAAAAATTCAGGTACCGGTTGCCATCGATAGCCAGTTCGGTACCCTGCGGACCGTCCACGACCAGCCTGGAACGGTACAGGCCCGCGGCCTCGCGCTGCTCCAGCTCGGTGGCAAGCGATTGAAACCGGCTCACTGCAGGAAATCCGGGTCAGTGGGGCGCGGCGTTATAAAACAGGCTATCGCGGGTATCATGCGCCGCGCCGGCAACCCCGTCGGGTAGTCGTGCGGTAGCGTCGATCTCCGCCTCCTCGCCCTCGATACCCAGTTTTTTGAACAGCAGCAGGTCACTCTCGGCATCCGGGTTGGCGGTAGTGAGCAGCTTTTCCCCGTAGAAAATCGAATTCGCCCCGGCGAAAAAGCACAACGCCTGCATCTGCTCGTTCATACTTTCCCGACCGGCCGACAGACGTACATGGGATTGCGGCATCAGAATCCGGGCTACTGCCACGGTACGGATAAAATCGAACGGGTCGAGATCCTCCACCGAATCGAGCGGGGTGCCCTCGACTTTTACCAGCATATTGATAGGTACACTCTCGGGATGATCCGGCAGGTTGGCCAACTCCCGGAGCAAGCCGATACGATCGCGCAGCGCTTCACCCATCCCGACGATACCGCCACAACAGACTTTCATCCCTGCCTCTCGCACATGGGCGAGGGTTTCGAGGCGGTCCTGGTAGGTACGGGTAGTGATAATCTCACCATAGAACTCGGGAGAGGTATCCAGGTTGTGGTTATAGTAATCGAGCCCCGCTTCCCCGAGTTGCCGTGCCTGCTGCGCATCCAGCATGCCCAGCGTCATACAGGTTTCCAAACCGAGCTGCTTGACCTGCTTCAGCATGTCCACCACATAGGGCATGTCTTTGGCAGAAGGCGAACGCCAGGCAGCGCCCATGCAGAACCGGGTCGCACCCTTGTCACGCGCAGCCTTCGCATCGGCGATCACTTGCTCGATCTGCAGCAGCTTCTCTTTCTCCAGGCCGGTGTTGTAATGACCGCTTTGCGGGCAGTATTTACAATCCTCCGGGCAGGCGCCGGTTTTGATCGACAGTAGCACGCTCATCTGTACCCGGTTGGGATCAAAGTTTGCACGGTGTACCAGCTGCGCTCGAAATAACAGGTCGTTGAAGGGTAACTCGAACAGCGCCTGGACTTCGGCGCCACTCCAGTCATGGCGGGTCTGGGAAAGGTCTTCCTGATACATGTATATGCCCTGGCACGATGAGGCGCCATGCTTGCGCTGCCGGTATGGCTGGCGCGAGTTCTACGGGGCAAAACGCACTTCCGTTCTGCCGGGAAACCTGGGGGAACCTCTGATCAAAACGCTGATACCTCTGGCTTGCAGAGACGCTGGTACTCAGCAAGCCTCTCTCAGATCAACGGGGCGAGGCCTGCAGTTTCCGCTCCGGCTCTCGCCCCTTAGCGACATACTGCAGGCAAGGACTTCATCTGCCGGGTTGGAAACTTTGCCACTGTAATCAGCATGGGCGGCAACTCTCGCCCTGCAGCTAAAATCTTCAGATCTCGCAGGGGTATTGCGTTATTATTCAATAGGCACCCAAGGCCGGATACTAACAGCGAGCCCGCCGTTGTCAACTATCAAGGATGATCATGGTTAACAGGTGGTTACGAAATGTTCAACGCACTTTTGCCGGTTCCCGCTGTGCGCTTTGCGCCAGCCGCGATTGCCGGGGCACGGAACTGTGCCGCGAGTGCACTGCGGAGTTGCCCTGGCTCGAAGCCGCCTGCCCCTGCTGCAGCGAAGCGCTGGATGAGGCCGCCGGCGAGGGCATGCCATGCGGCAGATGCCAGTCCGACCCGCCCCCGTTTCGCCTCGCCAGATGCCTGTTTGCCTATCGGTAT
>CAMYKE010000235.1 GCA_947258895.1 uncultured Pseudomonadales bacterium
CTTATGGGTAGCACGAAGTTCTCGCTGAAAGCATACAGCAGGCCAAAGGTCATCTGGTGATGATGATAACGCCGATGGACCGGGTCTTCGCCCATATAGCTCAACGTATCATTCATCCAGCCCATGTTCCATTTGTACCCGAAACCCAGGCCGCCGGACTCGGTTGGCTGTGACACGCGTGGCCAGGAGGTTGATTCTTCGGCGATGGTCATGATCCCCGGGTATTTGCCATAACTGCGGGTATTGAAGTCCTTCATGAATTCGACCGCATCCAGGTTTTCCCTGCCGCCGTACTGGTTGGGGATCCATTCGCCCTCCTTGCGGCTGTAGTCGAGGTACAGCATCGATGCGACCGCATCCACGCGCAGCCCGTCGATATGGTATTGTTCCAGCCAGAATAACGCATTCGTCACCAGGTAATTCAGGACTTCCCGGCGGCCATAGTTATAGATAAAGGTATTCCAGTCCGGGTGGAAGCCCTGGCGCGGGTCCTCATGCTCGTAGAGGGCGGTGCCATCGAAGCGTCCCAGGCCATGCTCGTCATAGGGAAAGTGTCCCGGCACCCAATCCATGATTACCCCGATGCCTTCCTGGTGGCAACGGTCTATGAAGTAGCGGCAGTCATCGGGCGAGCCAAAGCGGCTGGTGGGGGCAAACATGCCAACCGGCTGGTATCCCCAGGAACCGTCAAAGGGATACTCCGTAATCGGCATGGTCTCAATATGGGTAAAGCCCATTTCCTTGACATAGGGTATCAGTTCATCGGCCAGTTCCCGATAGGTCAGGTAGCGATTGCCCTCATCCGGGTTGCGCCGCCAAGAACCAAGATGTACCTCGTAGACCAGTATCGGCTTGTCACGCTGATGACACTCCTGGCGTTGCTTCATCCAGGCGCTGTCCTGCCACTCGTAGGTATCGTCCTGGACCACCAGCGAAGCGGTCTGCGGGGCGCCCTGCATGGCAAAGGCATAGGGATCGGCCTTCAGGGGCAGAAGATTGCCATGGGGTCCACGGATTTCGTACTTGTAGTGCGCGCCAACCCCGACCCCGGGTAAGAATATTTCCCACAGTCCGCTGCCCAGGTGCTTGCGCATCACATGGCGGCGTCCATCCCATTCATTGAAATCACCGACCAGTGATACCCGTTGCGCGCTGGGAGCCCACACTACGAACAGCGTACCCTCCACACCCTCGTGAGTACGAATATGCGCACCGAGCCAGTCGTAGGCTTCCTCATTGGTACCTTCACAAAACAGGTAGCGATCCGTTTCGTCAAGCATCGATGAGAACCGGTAAGGATCCTCCATCACCACATCATGTTCACCGTACCGGACCTTGAGCTGATAGGTAAAGCGCTTGCTTATCTTGCCCATCGACCCGGCAAAAAAACCGTCCGGGTGACAGCACTTGAGGGCCTCGACGACCTCCCCGGTGTTACTATCCAGCACCTCTACTGCACTCGCGCCCGGCAGGAATACACGTACCACCAGGCTGTCCTTTTTTTCCCCTGCGTGCGTACCAAGGTATGCGAACACGTCGTCACAGTTGGAACTCACGATCGCGTTGATTTGATCCTCTGACAATTGCGCAGGCTTGCTGTTTATTGTGGACATTAGGCATTACCCCCCGATGAAAAGAAAAAAGATCCCGCCCCGCAGCCTCTGACAGCAACGCAACTTGGTCGATGTAACGAACGAAAGACTTGCTGTTTCATCTCGGCGTCGAGCGTTCAACACGAGCGCCAGACGGTATCCCGCAAATATTTTATAGTAATTGTTTGAGTCGACGATTCTAAGCCATTAGCCAAAACCTGTCTACGCCAGCCGCTACGACTCATGCCCCATACGGGGCAAAAATCAGTCTCGCGTCATCAAACAATCCGGGGGCGCGAGTCGGGCGCCGCGGAGTGAAGCCAATAGGCCTATACTATGGTAGGGGTATGTGCACCCACCTGGAAATTAACCCGGGGGGAACTGCCCAGCGGGAGGATCGCCTCCATCCCTCCAGCGCACAGGGCACCGGGGATCTTTTGCAAAAACAGGACCGGCTTGATAAGCACCAGCCACCAATCAGGCACTGTCACATCGCCGTGTTTATGAATATAATAGAACGCTCCTGGCGGGCGCAGATAGATACGCACCTAATAGAACAAGCGCCGCCCGGGTACTCAATAAGAAGATAATCGCAACTATAGCAACCGATACCTGTCCCCAAACCAGCATGAAGGTTCATTCCCGTCATGAGCGCCCCGGCACACTGCGATCCCACCTGTTGCCACGCGATCTGCAGTCTCCATCCCGCAGCCGTGAGCGGATTGCAGAAATGTACCGCACCAAATGGCCGGGCAGACCCGTCGCAACTGCGAAACCGGGTATCGACGTTTTTAACCAAGTCACCTTTAGCGACCGCGACCACTGCGCGGACGCTGGCAAGATTCACCTAACCTGTATGGAAGCTTAATTATGCCAAGCAACGACAACTCAGCCGCCTGGAAACAACTCGCAGCACACAAAACGGCCATCGACGGTACTCGCATCACGGACCTGTTCGAGCAATCTCCATCACGCTACCAGGACTTTTCCTGCGACGCCGCCGGGTTAACACTCGATTACTCGAAAAACGTCGCCAGCGCCGAGACCATGTCGCTACTGTTCGATCTGGCGCGGGAGCATGACCTGGAAGCACGCATCAAACAGCTGCTGTCCGGCGAACCGATTAATTTCACCGAGAAACGCCCTGCCCTGCACACCGCGCTGCGGGATCAATCCGCGCTGGATGCGACGCTCGCGCAGTCGGTGCGCGACACCTATGCCAGCATGGGTGAGTTTGTCGCGGCGGTACACGAGGGCAAATGGCGCGGTTATGCCGGCGACCCGATTACCGACGTGGTAAATATCGGCATTGGCGGCTCGGACCTCGGGCCGTTTATGGTCACCGAAGCATTAAAGCCTTTCGCCGTGCCAAACATCACCTGCCATTTCGTATCCAACATTGACGCCACCGATGTCGTCGAGACCCTCAAGAAAGTCAATCCGA
Organism: uncultured Pseudomonadales bacterium; assembly: GCA_947258895.1. Next base: position 3,037 of record CAMYKE010000235.1, read on the forward strand.
AAACCACCCTGTTTATCGTTGCCTCGAAAACCTTTACGACGCTCGAGACCCTCACCAATGCCTCGACGGCAAGGGACTGGCTTCTGGCCGCTGCCGGCGACAAAACCGCGGTCGCCAAACACTTTGTGGCGGCAACCGCCAACATTCCCAACGCGGTCCGGTTCGGCATCGAGGAAGCCAACACCTTTCCCATGTGGGACTGGGTCGGGGGCCGCTACTCGTTGTGGTCCGCCATTGGCCTGCCCATTGCGCTCGCCATCGGCATGGATAACTTCAATGCCCTGCGCGCCGGTGCCGGGGAAATGGACAAGCATTTCGCCACTGCCCCGCTGGAACAGAACATGCCGGTGATCATGGGGATGCTGGGTGTCTGGTATATCAATTTCCAGGATGCCCACACCCATGCCATCATCCCCTACGATCACTACCTGCGCTTCTTCGCCAAGTACCTGCAGCAGCTCGACATGGAAAGCAACGGCAAGAGCGCCGCCGGTTCAGGATTCGTGGATTGCGACACTGGCCCGATCATCTGGGGCGAGGCCGGCACCAATGGCCAGCACTCCTTTCACCAGCTGCTACACCAGGGCACCCGCCTGGTACCGATCGACTTTATCGCGCCACTGCGCAGCCATAACCCGATCGGCGAACACCACAAGTACCTGTTCGCCAATTGCCTGAGCCAGAGCTATGCACTCATGTCCGGAAAGACGCTGGAACAGGCGAAATCCGAATTCATCGAGATGGGCTTTTCGGATTCCGAGGCGACCAGTCTCGCCCCCCACAAGGTGATGCCCGGTAATCGCCCGAGCAATACCATCGTGCTCGACCAGGTGACGCCCCATGCGCTCGGCGCCCTGATCGC
>CAMYKE010000236.1 GCA_947258895.1 uncultured Pseudomonadales bacterium
CATTATATAGACATGCGGTTAAGTCGCTCCACAGAGTGGATTAAATTGTTCCATGAAACTGCCGAAAATCGTGGAGGACCCGCAACCCAGGAATTGATTCTAGCCCGACTACAAAATCTGGAAGGTGTCACAAACGTTAATCTGAAATGGACAGAAAATAATCCAGAGTCTGCTCATATGGTCATGCAAAAGCATCATATGGGGGATAAAGGTATGATGCGATTTCACCGAGCGATAATCTCTGAAGTAACACCACCGCGTTACGATGCACAAACCAGACAAAAAACGGTGACCTTGATTTCAGATCTTAAGGATAAATCCGGCCGGCTTGTTGGCCGTTTGGAGGTATCCCTTGGTTTTGACTTTCTCATGCAGGACATCAAAAAATATGGCTGGTGGGAAAGTAGCATGACCTGTCTGGTCGATTTGTCAGGCCAGTATCTTGCCCACAGCTAAATTGAGTACAAGGGATAGAACTACTTGAGCTCTACCGTTGCGCCCGCCTCTTCCAGCTGCTTTTTCATCTCTTCCGCGTCGGACTTGCTCGCGGCTTCCTTGATCGTGGTTGGTGCGCCATCGACCATATCCTTGGCTTCCTTCAAGCCAAGACCGGTGATAGTACGTACCGCCTTGATGACGTTTACCTTCTTGTCGCCAATCGCGGCGAGAACGACGTCGAACTCGTCCTTCTCTTCAGCCGCAGCTACTTCAGCGCCACCGGCAGCAGGCGCAGCAGCAACGGCAGCAGCCGCGCTTACGCCGAATTTTTCTTCCATTGCCTCGATCAGTTCCACGACTTCCATGACGCTCATTTCGGCAATTGCATTCAATATATCTTCTTTAGAAAGAGCCATTACTCTTTATCTCCTGTTACATTCTCTTTAAGGATATCCGCTGATTAAAATCAGGCGGCCTGTTGTTTCTGATCACGAATCGCTGCCAGGGTACGCACAAGCTTGCCGGGGACTTCGTTCATGGTACGAACGAGTTTTGCGGCAGGCGCTTGCATCACGCTCATCAGCATGGATATCGCCTGATCTCTGGTCGGCATTTTTGCCAGCACATCGATTTGATCTGCTGCCAGTAATTTGCCGGACATGGACAATGCCTTCACTTCCAGTTGCTCGTGATCTTTGGCAAAATCCTTCATCACGCGAGCCGCCGAACCGGGATCTTCCTGAGAAAATGCCAGGATGGTCGGACCAATCAGAGCTTCTTGTATGCACTCGTATTCGGTACCTGCCACCGCACGCTTCAGCAGAGTATTGCGCACAACGCGCAGGTACACTCCTGATTCGCGGGCCTGCTTGCGCAGACCAGTCATTTCCTCAACCGTTAGACCCCGATAATCGGCCAGCACAGCTGACAGAGCAGTACCAGCAGCTTCGTTGACTTCTGCGACAATCGTTTGTTTGTCTTCGAGTCGTAATGCCACTCGTGTTACTCCTTAAAATCGTTGAGAAAGTCTCAACTGTCTATATTCCCCTCCTGCTCAAAGCCAGTGCTTCGAGACATTCGGGCCGTATTGGCGCGCCAACCTCGCGGTCGGCTTACCCCATCTGCGCAGGCTGGGATATTAAGCTGGCGGTGAAACATAACGGCCACCTGCCAGCGCCTGCGGTCTTTGATGGTCACGACTTCTGACAGCTGTGACCACAAAGTTCCGGTTGCGAGCCCGAGCGGGCTCGCGAAATTAGATTTCCAGGGAGGCCTGGTCGATTAGCACGCCAGGCCCCATCGTCGTCGACAATGCGATTCGCTCCAGGTAAATGCCCTTGGCGGATGAGGGCTTGAGCTTGCGGAGGTCTGCAAGCAGCGCCTCCAGGTTCTGCTTGATAGCATCGGCGGAGAAGCCTACCTTGCCCACCGAGCAATGCACAATACCGCCCTTGTCCGCGCGGAACCGCACCTGTCCCGCCTTAGCATTGTTGACTGCCGTGACCACATCGGGCGTTACCGTGCCGACCTTGGGATTAGGCATCAAGCCGCGAGGGCCAAGAATCTGCCCGAGGGTACCCACCACGCGCATCGCATCGGGGGAAGCGATGACCACGTCGAAATTCAGGTCGCCGCCCTTGATTTGCGCCGCCAGGTCGTCCATACCGACCACGTCCGCGCCGGCCGCCCTGGCCTTGTCGGCATTCTCACCCTGGGTGAAAACCGCAACCCGTACGTCCTTGCCAGTACCATTGGGCAGCACGGTTGACCCGCGCACGACCTGGTCGGACTTGCGGGTATCGATACCGAGGTTTACGGCAACGTCTACGGACTCGGTAAACTTTACCGTGGATAATTCGGTCAGCAATTCGAGCGCATCGGCTATCGGATACTGTTTGCCGGGCTCGACTTTTTCCGCCACCAGCTTGGCTTTTTTGGATAACCTGGCCATTACTCTACGCCCTCCACTTCTAGACCCATGCTCCTGGCGGTGCCGGCGATGGTGCGCACTGCGGCATCCATGCTGGCCGCATTCAGATCGGGCATCTTGGTTGTTGCAATTTCCTCGAGCTGGGCACGATTGACCTTGCCCACCTTGTTGGTGTTCGGCTCGGCGCTGCCACTCTTCACGCCGGCAGCTTTTAACAGTAACACGGCGGCAGGGGGTGTTTTGGTGATAAAGGTAAAGCTGCGATCGGCGTACACCGTGATGACCACCGGCACTGGAAGCCCGGGTTCCAGACCCTGGGTCTCGGCGTTGAACGCCTTGCAGAACTCCATGATGTTGACACCATGCTGGCCCAGGGCCGGACCAACCGGCGGACTGGGATTTGCCTTGCCGGCAGCTACCTGCAGCTTGATATACGCTTGTATCTTCTTTGCCATTGTATTACTCCCGGGTCCTAACGCTGTACTGGCCACGAACCTCAATTCGCGCTGTTCGAGCTCCCCAAACGGTTACCTGAACTCCCGGTTTCCACCGGGACGACTTACACGCCGCCACCCGTCAGGGCACCGGACTACAATCACTATTTCCGCTAGCCCTTCTCTACCTGGCCGAAATCCAGTTCGACAGGAGTGGATCGACCAAAGATCGTTACCGCCACCTGCAGCTTGCTCTTGGCATAGTTGACTTCTTCCACTACCCCGGAGAAATCCGCAAACGGGCCATCGATAACCCGCACCATTTCGCCAGGTTCGTACAGGGTCTTGGGGCGCGGCTGCTCCACGCCATCCTGAACCCGTTGCAGAATCGCATCCGCCTCCTTTTGGCTAATGGGGGCCGGCTTGTCTGCGGTGCCGCCAATAAAACCCATGACCCGCGGGGTGGATTTCACCAGATGCCAGGTTTCGTCGTTCATTTCCATCTGCACCAGGACATAACCGGGATAGAACTTGCGCTCGCTCTTCCGCTTCTGGCCCGCACGTATTTCAACAACCTCTTCGGTTGGCACCAGAATCTCGCCAAACGAATCCTCCATACCCTTCATGCGAATACGATCCAGCAGGGCTCGCATCACTGATTTCTCATATCCGGAATATGCGTGCACAACATACCAACGTTTCGACACCGAATTCATCTCCTAACCGATTACTCCAGATACCATCCAGCTCAACAACGAGTCGAGTCCCCACAGCAACAACGCCACCAGCACGACCACCAGCAACACGATCAGCGTCGTCTGACGCGTTTCTGCCTGGGTCGGCCACACTACCTTGCGAATCTCAATCCGCGCAGCCTTCAACAGTTCCCAGAACGCAATGCCTTTGGCGGTTTGCAACGCAATAAAGCCGGCAACGACCGCCAGGCCCAGCAGCGCCAGCACCCGGTAGAGCAGCGATTCCTGGCTAAAATAGGCGTTACCGGCAACCCCCGCTGCGACCAGCAGGATCACGACGAACCATTTCAGCGAATCAAGCTTGGGTGTTTCTGCTTTGGTCTTAACACTCATCTACGA
>CAMYKE010000237.1 GCA_947258895.1 uncultured Pseudomonadales bacterium
TGCTCACCGGTGTCAAGGCGTTACCCGGCGCATCCTTTGGGGATCTGACCCGGGGTGGCGATAACAGGGAAGAGACACCCACCAAGCTCGATTCCCGCGATCCGGCCACCGTCAGGGTCTACAAGCAGGTCGTGCTCCGGGCGCTGAAAAAAGAACCGGAGCAGCGCTTTCAGGATGCCGGGGAATTTGCGGAGGCCCTCAAGCAATCCTTTGTCCCGCCAAAAGCGAAGGGTCGTGAACAGGCCAAATGGCTGGTGTGGGGTGGCGTTCTGGGTGTAATGTTGCTCGCCGGAGCGTTCCTCTATCCCGATCTCGGAATCGAGGGTCCAAAGTTGGGACCGACGGGTAAGGTGATCCGGCCACCTGCGGAGCCACTCTCGGTGGATGACCGGGAAAAGATCGCAAAACAGCTTAAAGTTGCCGAGATGCATGAACTCATTGGTCGCCTCATCCTGCCAGACGGTAGCAGTGCCTATCATGCCCTGGATATGGTGCTGGACATCGATCCACAAAACGCGCAAGCGCTCGCCGGACTCGAATCAGTTCGGGATCAGGTCATCGAGAATATTGAAGCCGCGGTGGCGAATGGTCAGCTGGAGGACGCCCAGACGCAGCTGGAGGTCGCCTTGTTACGATTTCCTGGTAATGAAAAGCTGCAAGATCTGCAAAATCAATTAGGCAGCAAGTAGGTGCAAATGCCTGCACGGAAGCCCCGGCGGCGTCGTAAATTTGCTTATTCAGGAAAGTAGGTAAGTGTCGCGTCCGCAGGCATCGTGCTGCTTTCGCTGATTCTACCGATAATGAAAGAGACGTTGTCGCGAGCCGGTCGGTTCAGACACAGCTTGAGCAACTGATTCGAATTACGCACAATGTCGTCGCCTGCCAGCGCATTGGCCAGTTCATCGCGCGCTACCTCATTGTATAGCCCATCGCTGCAGAGCAGGAAGGTGTCCTGGGGTTTGACCGGGAAGGTTTTGACATCCACTTCAATCTGGGGACTGGCTCCCACGGCTCGGGTAATGATATTGGAGGACGGATGTTTTATTGCCTCTTCTGCGGAAATTTCTCCATTGCGTACCATCTCCGCGACCAAACTGTGGTCCTCGCTAAGTTGCACAAACTCATTGTCTCGTAACCGGTAAATTCTTGAATCTCCAGCCCACAGGCAGGCGCCATTGTTTCCGGTGACCGCCAGAATCGCGACTGTAGTCCCGATTGTCTTCCCGTCCAGTTTTGTACGGGCATAATCCCTTATTTTTTCGTTGGTTGCGGTGACCGTTTGCTGTATCTGGCGCGTTGCATTCGACAGGTTGTCTTCCAGCTTCAATTGAGCGAGCGCATCGACGAGCATCTTGCTGGCGATTTCACCCGCTTCATGTCCGCCCATTCCATCTGCAACAACCAGCAGTGGTACGTTTCGATTCGCGTAGATCGAGTCTTCGTTAATTTTTCGTACGTTACCACGATGGGTTTGGGTCGCGATTTGCCATTCAGTGTCCGCCATAGACGGGGCCTCTTGTGCCCTAGCTAATTGCAACTGTGACCGGGTTTTCGTGCAGCGTGATACATTCTTATTCCTGAATCGTCATGCTACCGCATTGCCAGTGCAGGCATCAAATAGTTTCGTTTTTGTCGCTGGTCAGGAGCGGGAGTTGTGAACGATAATGTGGTTTGATGGCGATATCATTTTTTCGTTACACGTTTCCGATCCTCTGGATGTTGGCGGCCTTACTTGTTGTCGCTTGCCGGGCCACGCCGGTAAACCAGTGGGCTCAGCAGTCCGGGTTGGCAGTGGAAACTGCGACTGGCAACCCCTTTATCCACCGGGTATTCCGCAAGCAGGGCCAGGGCTCACGCCTGCACATCTACATTGAAGGGGACGGGCGAGCCTGGCTCTCTTCGCGGCGAATTGCACTTGATCCCACACCTCGCGAATCCTTGACGCTGGAACTGATGCTACTGGATCCCGCTCCGGCTGCTGCTATCGGCAGGCCATGCTACTTTGATGTTTCCGATCCCGCCTGTTCGCCGCGATGGTGGACGAGCCATCGCTATGCGGTCGAAGTCGTGGAGAGTTTAAGCGCGGTCATTACACAGTACGCTGCCGATTTCGATGGGGTAATACTCATTGGCCATAGTGGTGGCGGAACGCTGGCAATGCTAATTGCCGCGATGAACGAGAAAGTTGAAGCACTGGTCACTATCGGAGGTAATCTGGATATCCGGGCATGGACGCAACGCCATGGATTCAGTCCCCTGGTTGGATCCAGGAATCCTGCCCTGCAGCCACCACTCCCGCACTCCATTGTGCAGCATCATTACCTCGGCAGCGAGGATCAGAAAATTTTCCCCGACATGATTCGACCGGTCGTTGATCGACAGGCCAATGCCCGGCTGGTCATAGTGGACGAGTTTAACCACCGGTGTTGTTGGCAACGCCGATGGAATACCATACTGGATGACCTTCAGCAGGCTCTGGGGGAAAACGCCAGGAGGGAAACCCAGGCCCGTTTTGGGCCTGGGAAGGGGAGATCGAATTAAAACTCGATGCGCAAACCGGCGGTGACGCCGTGGCTTTCCACGTCTGCCAGACCGAGCACGGTGTCGTAGTTAATAAAAAACTGGTTGCCACCCTTTAACACAAAAGTAGTTCCCAGCGACAGCAGAAAGAAATCTTCATCCGGTGCATCTGTCGTCAGATTGATGGGGAACAGGCTCCCCGCATTGGGATCCGCCAGGTAGAACGCGGTCACGGTACGCGAGTCATCTTCAAATTCATGGTGCGCCTCAATGCTCGCATAGGGCTGAAAAACGCCGAAGCTCTGACTGGACGCGAAGGCCGCTTGTACGCCCAGGATCGCCTGCAGGGATTCGATGTCCTGATCATTCACGTGTACCAGCCATTCCGTGTTCTGACCGGAGCCGCCGGTTTCATCATAGCCATCGACTTCGACATCCAGGCCCTCGACGCGGCCGTAAAAGTTGAAATTCCAGCTATTACTCTGTGTGCTATAACCTGCGCCCAGGCTCCAGGCGACCTGATCGCTATCCGTTTCGCTATTCGCCGTAAGATCAATGCTTGGGTCCGGGGCGGTGGGGGACAGGTTCTGGTAGGATATATTGCGCTGGCCCTCGTGTTCATATGAGCCAAAAGTCAGTGTGCCCTCCACGTACGAGTGCTCGCCGTTGTATAACGCATACAGGGCGATGTTTTCGCCGTCCGAGTCGTAATCACCCGCGTTATTATCGATGTCGACGTCGGAGTTTGTTACCCCGATTGCAAGACCTGCGACAAAGTTGTCGTTAAAACGGTAATCGATGCCGATGGTCACGCCATAGGCGTCATATTCGAAGCCATTTTCATTAAAGGTCTCGTCCTTGTCGCCGGTGCCGTAGTTGCCATTGATAAAGCCCCCCCAACGGTTCGAGCCTTCTGAGCCCGCGGTGCCGCCAGTGAGAGTCTCACCCAGGTGAATTCCTGCAACGGGTAGCGTGCTGGTGCCGGTACGCAAGAACTGCATGCGGCTGCTGAGGTTGGCCAGCTGGTCATGGGCAGTGTCGGTCGCTCCGCCGCCGATGATTTCGGTTTCTTCCGGCACCACCTGCTGCAATGCGTCGCGAACGGCATCATCCCCAATACCGAGTTCCAGATCCGCGTTTTGTGTTCCCGGGTGAGCAGCTACGATAAGCTCGGTACAACGTACCGATAGAGCTAATGCCTGGGAATTGTTGGATAGATCCCGGCCTGCCAAATCCGGGCATAGTCCCGCTGGATTGCTCGTGCTGGGCGTCGGTCTATTATTCCCGGTACCATCGTCCGGTCCTTGAATGGTATCAGCGGCGGCATCCTGCGGGCCATTCAGCGGGCCGGTGATGTCCCCATCGCTTA
>CAMYKE010000238.1 GCA_947258895.1 uncultured Pseudomonadales bacterium
TGGGATTAATCGAGATCCTGCGCCAGGCGAAACCGCTGGAGCGTTCCCTGGAGCTGGTACATCGGCTGGATCGGGATACCTCCGGTTGCATCATGGTAGCCAAAAAACGCTCGTTGCTGACCCATTTGCACGAACAATTGCGTATCAATGCGGTTGATAAAACCTATCTGGCCCTGGTGGTGGGTCGCTGGCCTACATCCAGGCGCAGGGTAAGCGCGCCGTTGCGCAAGAACACCTTGCAGTCGGGTGAACGTATGGTCGTGGTGGCGCCCGACGGCAAACCGGCGGAAACGGCTTTCGAGGTCGTCAAAAGATTCGCCGGGTACACCCTGATGCGGGTCAAGCCGATTACCGGCCGGACCCACCAGATTCGGGTGCATTGCCAGTACCTTGGCCATCCGATCGCGGGTGACGGGAAATATACGCGGGATGAAGATAACGCAATTCTCAGGAAAGCAGGACTGCGGCGGCTGTTCCTGCATGCGGTTGCACTGGACGTGCCGATGCCCGCTGGCGAAGCGCCGCTGCAGGTGGAAGCGCCACTCGACCTTCAGCTTGCGCAATTGCTGGAGCGCTTGTAACGTGGCGGCTGACTTGATCTGGTGAGATAAGTATTGATGTATGAGTTGATTATATTTGACTGGGATGGGACGCTGATTGATTCGGAGTCCACCATCGTCGGGTGCATGCAGGGGGCGATAGCAGAACTGGACTTGCCGCCACGCGACGCGACCAGCATCGCCAATATTATTGGGCTGGGACTCCGCGAGGCAATCATGGAATTATACCCGGGACTCGAAGCAGGGCAGGTAGACGCATTGCGCGAGGGGTATTCGCGGTTGTTCACGGGCAATAATTTGACGACGGCAGCGGTTTTTCCTAATGTAAATGGTACGCTGGCGGCGTTGCACGGCCACGGTCGCCGCCTCGCGGTCGCCACCGGCAAAAGCCGCAGGGGTCTGGACCGCGCGTTTTCGCAGGTCGAATGGAGCCAATATTTTCATGCCTCCCGGTGTGCGGATGAAACCAAATCCAAGCCACACCCTCAAATGCTCCACGAATTGCTGGACCAGTTGCAAGTGTCGGCCGAGCGCGCCCTGATGGTGGGCGATACCGAATACGATATGGATATGGCTCGCCAGGCAGGTGTAGACCGGGTAGCGGTCGATTACGGCGTGCATCACGTCGACCGCCTGACGCCCTATGAACCACGCCTGGTAATCGGTGATATGAAGGAACTGGCCGACTGGGTACTGGCGCTTTAGTGTAATTTTTACCGGAGAGTATATGAACGATAACCCCTGGAATGAACAAGGTGAACAGCCCCAGGCCACAGCTAGCCGCGGGGGAGCGGCTACTGACCGGGCGCTGATCGAGAAGTTGTTGATGGCCGCTACCCAGGAGCAGCGCCGGGCGCGCCGCTGGGGTATATTTTTTAAGTCGTTGACCTTCCTGTACCTGTTTGTCCTGCTGGTCATGTTTTCCTCCAACATGTTTATCGGTAACGGCGTCAAACTCAGCGACAGCCATACCGCGGTTGTTGAAGTCAACGGGATCATCGCGGAAGGTGAAATGGCGGGTGCCGAGATTATCGTGCAGGGCTTGCGCAAGGCGTTTAAAGACGCGGGCACGCGGGGCGTCATCCTGCAGATCAATAGCCCGGGCGGCTCACCGGTGCAGGCCGGCTATGTGTATGATGAAATCAAGCGCTTGCGCGAATTGCACAGTAATATCAAGGTCTACGCCGCGATCGCCGACCTGGGTGCGTCCGGTGGGTACTATATCGCCGCCGCGGCCGACGAGGTCTATGCGGACAAGGCCAGCCTGGTGGGCTCCATTGGCGTCATTTCCTCCACGTTCGGTTTCGTCGAGTTGATGGATAAGCTCGGCGTCGAGCGACGATTGTATACCGCCGGTGACAACAAGGCATTCCTCGACCCGTTCTCACCCACCAATGATCGGGAAGTGGAGTTCTGGCAGGAAGTGCTGCAGGTAACCCATCGCCAGTTTATCGACAAGGTTCGCGAGGGCCGCGGTGACCGGCTCCGGGAAACCGAGGGTATGTTCTCGGGCTTGATCTGGAGCGGTGAGCAGGCCCTCGAACTCGGTTTGATCGATGGACTTGGCAGCGCCGGCTATATTGCCCGGGAGTTGATTGGCGAGGAAAATGTGGTCAATTTCACGCCGCGCCGCAGCCCGCTGGAACAATTGACCGAAAAGCTGGGTGTCGCAATTGGCCGCTCGCTGGCGAGCTACCTGGCGTTGCCGGGTATGGCGCGACTACAGTGATGCCGGCCCTGAAAACCTCCTGGCAGGCCGGTCAGATCACGTGGACTCCCTCGCGACCGAGCATATCGACCAGGCTGATCAGTGGCAAACCCTCCAGGGCGCTGACGTCGTCGCCTGACATTCGGCGGAACAGGACGATGCCCAGGCTCTCCCACTTGAAGCTGCCGGCGCAGTCCAGTGGCAGGTCGAGTTCGATGTAGTGCCTGATTTGTGTTTCCGTTAATTCACGAAACACCACACTGTAGGGTACCAGCCGACTTTGTTCGTGGCCTGTGGCGGCGTTGTGGACGCAGATTGCAGTAAGGAAATCGACCCGAGTGCCGCTTGCCATGCCCAGTTGCTGCCTGGCGCGGGCGACGGTTACGGGTTTGCCCAGCAACTGGCCGCCCAGGACGGCAACCTGGTCACTGGCGATAATCAATCCATCCGGGAAACGTGCTGCGACCGCCAGTGCTTTTTCGCGGGCGAGGCGCTGCGCCAGTGCGTCCGGCGCTTCATTGTCGAGCGGAGTTTCATCGATATCGGGGGCCATTGCTACGAAATCGATGCGAAGGCGGCCCAACAATCGTTTCCGATAGGGTGAGCTCGATGCCAGAACAATTTGCATAGTGCGCCTTGATGTTTTTAACCTAAGGTTGCGGCGGCTCGGGTGGGCAACCAGGGGCATATGGCCGCATGGCGCGCGCTGATATCCTATCCCGTAATTTCAGCCCCGGATCGGGTAAACGGTCAACGAGGCACCAGGCAAGCGCAGATGCTAGATGATTTTGAATTGGGAATAAAGCCTGCCGGCGTGATGAGTGGTGACGGGGCTGCCTATTATTTCGTATATCGCGGCGATCAACTACTGTGGCCGGTTTCTGCGGACGATACCCTTAGGCCGTGGTCGACCGTTCAGTGGCAGGCGCTGGCGATCGAAAGCGTGCTTCTGCAGTATATCGGTGCGTTAGCGGGAAACGCCTGCTATCTCGTTGAGGTGGAGGCGGAGCACCCGCCGCCTGCGGGTTATGCCTGGGTGAACCTGCGGCAGACGCTGACTGCCGCCAGCGAAGAATTGTTCGCCTTTGCGGGCCGGGCGCGGCAAATCGCCTATTTCTATCGAACCAATCGCTTTTGCGGCGAATGCGGAGCCACCACCCTGCTCAAGGCAGACGAGTTGATGCTGGAATGTGTGGCTTGCAAGCACCAGCATTACCCGCGCATTGCGCCGTGCATGATTGTGCTGGTAACACGGGGTGAGGAATTGCTGCTGGCCAGCGGAATCAAGCATCGGCCGGGACTGTACTCGACCCTGGCCGGATTTATTGAGCCGGGCGAGAACGCGGAGCAGGCGGTCCACAGGGAGGTCATGGAGGAGGTGGGCATAGCCATCGAAGCACCGCAATATTTTGCCAGCCAGGTGTGGTCCTTTCCGCACCAGCTAATGCTGGGGTTCCATGCCCGCTACCGGTCCGGCGACATTACCATCGATCCCGCGGAAATAGAGGATGCGCGGTGGTGGCACTACCGTAACCTGCCGCTGCACCCGTCAAGACAGGCCATCGCCGGTCGCTTGATCCAGGATTTTGTTGACCGGCAAGGGCGA
>CAMYKE010000239.1 GCA_947258895.1 uncultured Pseudomonadales bacterium
TGGCCCCCCGCTATCGCTGTCCGCTTTGCCACAGTCATTGGGTTTACCGCAGAGTGGGCAGGTTTGCGTGGCCAGCGCAGCGGTCGTGGAGCTTGCTTGTGGTGCAGTACTATCCCGCGGCGCCGGCAGGAGCTCGGAATTCGCGCTGCAAAGCCTTTTTGCCACCCTTGACCTGCCGGCTGCTAGGCTTTGCTGGCCAGCAGCTGCCCCATGGTGACGGCGGAATCTGCATGCACCTGCTCGCTCCAGGAAACACTGTCCCGACCGAACAACAGAATTACGGTCGAGCCCAGTTTGAACCGACCCATCTCGTCACCACGGTTAAGTTGCACAGGGGTGTGGTGGTCGAGTTCCCTGAGTTGCCGCCTTGGAGGTGTCACCAGGCCAGCCCACACGGTCTCTATGCTGGCCACGATCATGGCCCCCACCAGAATCAACGCCATAGGGCCAAAAGCGGTTTCAAACAGGCACACCAGGCGTTCATTGCGGGCGAATAACCCCGGTACCTGGCTGGTTGTCAGGGGGCTAACCGAAAACAGTCGCCCGGGTACATAAACGCTATGCCTCAGTTCTCCGTCGATCGGCATGTGAATGCGGTGATAGTCCTTGGGCGACAAGTAGATGGTCGCGAAACTTCCATTATCAAATTGCTTCGCCAGGCTTTGCGAGCCACCGATCAGCTCGCGCGTACTATAGCCATGGCCCTTGGCCTGGAAGATACGTCCTTCGGTAATGCTCCCCAGTTGACTGACGGTGCCGTCCACCGGGCAGGCGACGCTATCCGAATCCTGGACGAAGCTGCGCGCACCGGCATTCAGGGGGCGCGTAAAAAAATCATTGAAGTTCGCGTAGGAAGTCGGATCGGGATTCTCTGCCTCCTGCATGTTGACACCGTAGCTGTCGATGAAGTACCCGATCAGGCGATTTTTGAACCATGGCCAGCGGCAGTCTGCAACCCGGCCCGCGAGGCGAGAAACGCAGTGGTGGGGCAGAACATACTGCCCCAGCATAAAAAAGAAATTTTTGATAATAGCCTCGCTGTGTCAGGTTGATGTTTCGATGGGCGTGTCGGGATCGTTGCCCCACTCGCTCCAGGATCCATCATAAGCGCGGATGTTCGGGAATCCCAGCAACTTGCCCAGCAGATAAGTGAAGCCTGAGCGATGGTGTGTATGACAATGGGTTACGATCTCCTTGTCGCCGGTAATTCCCAGCTCGGCGAGCTCCCGGCGGATGGTTTCGAGATCGCGAATCCTTAACTGGCGATCCTGCGCCATACCGCGCGTCCATTCATAGTTCACAGCACCGGGAATGTGACCGGCGCGCGCCGCATTGTTCTTCTCGCCGCTAAACTCCCCGGGCGAGCGGGCATCCCAGATCACCAGTCGACCGGAATCCAGGTTCTCCAGTAAATAATCCCTGGTTGCCCGCGGCTGTTCGTCGACACTGCAGCGCAGCGGTTTCGAGAACGGCATCCGGGGCGTAGTTTCCGTGTCCAGGCCGGCTGCAATCCAGGCATGAATTCCGCCGTTCAGGTAGGAGTAGCGCCGGTGCCCGATGATATCCAGGGTCCAGAGCATGCGTCCCGCCCAGCCGCCGCCTTCGTCGTCATAAGCCACTACATGGCTGTCCTCGGTGACCCCGAGATAGCTGATAAGCCGCTCCAGTTGCTTGTGCTCCGGTAACTTGCCAACGGCCGGCGGCTCGCCTGCGAAAAGCGCACGGCCGGGAAGGTAAACAGCCCCTGGCACGTGATCGAGCAGGTAGGTTTGCTCCTTGCAGGCCAGATCGATGACAATAAGGTTGGTGTCGTCCAGTACCGCTGCCAGCTGCTCGGGCTCGATCAATAGGGGTAGGTTGGCGGCTGCTGTCATGACCGGTTCGGCGCGGGATGTAATTTCAAAGTGCAAGGTGTGGAATTCTATCGCAATGGTGATAGTCTGTCAGTTCCCCAGTTACTACTTTGTGCACCATGCGCCTTGCGAAACGTATCGATCGGATTCAACCGTTTCACGTGATGGAACTCGCGCGCCGGGCCGGTGAATTGCAGGCCGGGGGTCGGGATATCGTGCGCATGGATTTGGGCGAGCCGGATTTTGCGACGCCACAACCGGTGGTCGAGGCCGGTATTGCCGCACTGCAGCAGGGTCAAACTCGCTATACCCCGGCGACCGGGTTGCGCCCATTACGCGAGGCGATCGCCGCGTATTATGGTGATCGCTACGGGATCGAGGTAACGCCGCAGCAGGTGATCGTGACTCCCGGTTCGTCCGGGGCGCTGCAATTAGCGCTGGCGCTCCTGGTTAATCCCGGCGAGCGGGTGCTAATGGCGGATCCCGGCTACCCCTGCAACCCGAATATCCTGCGCCTGGTCGGCGGTGAGCCGCAGTTTATCGAAGTCACTCCTGAAACCCGCTATCAATTGGACGCGCAGCGACTGGAGCGGCATTGGCATGCTCGCACGGCAGCGGTACTGGTGGCATCCCCATCAAATCCCACCGGCACCCTGATTGCGGAAGCTGCGCTTAAAGAGATTATCGGCGTTGTCGAAGCGCGTGGCGGTACCCTTGTTGCCGATGAGATCTACCATGGCCTGACCTTTGGTTGTGAGGCGCAATCAGCCCTTGCCTGGTCGAATCAGGCCTTTGTAGTGAACAGCTTCTCCAAGTATTTCGGCATGACCGGATGGCGCCTGGGGTGGCTGGTGCACCGTCGACTATCGCCCAGCATGCGGCGCTGGCGGCCTTCGCTCCGGCGACCCTGGAGATTCTCGAGCAGCGCCGGGCGCTATTCCAGCAGCGGCGGGATTATCTTTACCAGGCACTGCCTGAATTGGGTTTCAGCATTGCGGTTAAACCCGAGGGCGCATTCTATATCTATGCGGGCTGCGAAAAATTTAGTGCGGACTCGATGCGATTCTGCCATGACCTGCTTGAGCAACATGGCATTTCCATCACCCCCGGGATTGATTTTGGCGCCTATCGCTCGGCAACCCATGTGCGATTCTCCTACACCACCGGCATGGAACGGCTTGAAGAAGGCGTACGACGTCTCGCAAGTGCGTTGCTATGAGGGCGCGTCAATGACCCCGGTGCCGCCAACGCAATGAGATTTTCCCCGCCGCTGGTCCAGGCTACCCTGGTTCGCCGCTACAAGCGATTCCTGGCGGATGTTGAACTGGCAGGGGGCGAACAGATTACGGTTCACTGTCCCAATACCGGCAGCATGACGGGATGTGCCGAACCAGGTTGCCGCGTCTGGCTCGCCCATTCCGGCAATCCGAAGCGCAAGTATTCCTGGACCTGGCAGCTGGTGGAAACTGGGCCCGGTGAACTTGCCTGTGTTCACTCCGCTCAAGCGAACACACTGGTACAGGAAGCGTTGGGCGAGAACCGGTTGGCGGCGTTGGGTGGTTACCCGCGGCTGGAGCGCGAGGTGCGTTATGGCACTGAAAACAGCCGTATCGACTTCCTGCTGTCGCGGGAGGCGCAGCGCTGTTTTGTCGAGGTCAAGTCGGTTACTCTGCATGCGGGGAATGGACTGGGGTTATTTCCGGATGCGATCAGTAGTCGCGGGGCACGCCATCTGCGAGAACTGCAAACAATTGTGCACGGCGGCCAGCGCGCGGTGCTGTGTTATGTAGTACAAAACACCGGGATCAGCCGGGTAGCGCCGGCCTCGGCTATTGATCCGCAGTACACCCGGGCATTGCAAGATGCGCTGGCAGCGGGCGTTGAGGTCGTCTGCTATCGCTGTGATATTTCGGTTGCGGGCATCGTCCTGGCCGGGGAGCTGCAGTTTATTTCGAATCCGTCTGCGACTGGCGCGTAAGTCGGAGCGTCGGCGGGAAACAGGCTAACCCGGTGCCTGGCAGCTCCTGCGGGGCGTCGCGACCGGCAAAAAATCGGGATCCAGAAACACCTGGCCTGCTACCACCTCGAACGCCACTGGCGTGAGCGGCTGGCCTCGGCAGGGGCCCGCGATGCAGGCGCCGGTCTCCACTTCAAACAGTGCGCCATGCATGGCGCATTGCAAGAAGGACTCGTCATAGCTAAAAAACTTGTCCTGCTGGAAATCGAGGTTTACCCCGAAGTGCGGGCAGCGATTCTCATAGACAAATAGTTTCCCGTTGCGGCGCACCGCGACTACCTGCCCGTCCAGCCAGCTAAATCCTCGCGCTTCTCCTTCGCCAATGTCATCCAGTCGGCACAGCGGTGTGGTCAACCCAGCACCTCCTGCTTGGCATCGTCTTCCAGGTATTCATCACGGTCGGAGACATCGTTGAACAGTTCCTTGTCCAGCATGTTCTCTCCGTTGGCGATCACGGTGGTCACCATGGAATCGCCCGCTACGTTCACGGCGGTGCGTATCATGTCCAGCAGGCGGTCCACACCAATCACCACCGCAATGCCCTCGACGGGAAGGCCAACCTGCTGCAGTACCATCGCCAGGGTGATCAGCCCGACCCCTGGTACGCCGGCGGTGCCGATGGATGCCAGCGTGGCCGTGGTAATGACCATAAGGTAGCCGGTGAGGCCGATATCGACATTAAATGCCTGGGCGATGAATACGGTAGCAACTCCCTGCATAACTGCAGTGCCGTCCATATTGATGGTCGCGCCCAGCGGCAGCGTAAACGCCGCCACGGAGTTGTCTACACCGAGTCGATGTTCGGCGACATTCAGGGTGACTGGCAGGGTCGCGCTACTCGACGAGGTGCTGAACGCGAACAGCATTGCCGGGCGAATATTCTTGAAGAAGGTAAGCGGACTCAATTTGGTGAACCCGGAAAAGATCAGGGAGTAGACCCCCAGGCCGTGTATTAGCAGAACCAAAACAACGCAGAAAAAATATGCCAGCAGGTCCAGGATTGCGCCATAGCCGAGGTTCGCAAACAGTTTTGCCAGCATGCAGAACACACCGTAGGGTGCCAGGTGCATCAGGATGACGACCATCTTCATAATCACTTCATTGAACTCGGTGAAGATATCCTGGACTTTCCGGCCCTGCTCGCCACAGCGGGATATGGCGATGCCCATCAGTATCGAGAATACGATTATTTGCAGCATGTTGCCCTCGGCCATCGCCTGGATGGGATTGGAGGGAAAGATGTTGATCAGCACTTCCTTGATTGACGGTGCCTGGGTAGCGACAAAGCTGACCTCGTTGGACATGTTCATACCTACGCCCGGTTTTACCAGTGCCGCGGTCGACAAGGCCAGGGTGATGGCAACCGCCGTAGTGCATATGTATAGCGCGAGGGTTTTAAGCGCCATCGTTCCCATGCGGGCATTGTCGCCCAGAGCGAAACAGCCACACACGAGGGAGACGAATACCAGCGGCACGACCAGCAGTTTGAGCGATGCTACGAAAATGGTGCCTACCACGTCGAAGGCACCATCGACCAGGGCCCAGCGTATCCATTCGCCGAGGTCGTCGGAGTTCGCCACGACCAGGTTGAGTATGATGCCCAGGATCAGGCCGGCCACCATGCCAAGTAATATCCGTGTGGTTAGATTCATGGCTGTATCCCCCTGTTACTCCAATGATGGCGCGACATGCAAGCCACCATCCGCGGCATGTGCATTCAGGCCCCTTGGCATCTGATAAGGTGAGTCGCTACCCAGGAAACGCTGGAATATCTCGTTATAATTGCCTACTTGACCAATGACTTTATCATGCCAGCGGGGATCCAGGCCAATACTGATACCTTTAACGCCTGCCAACTCCCACACTCCCTTGCTGCCCGCGGGGATCTCCTGCAGTGAAGCGGTGCTGATTCCCAGTTGCTCTGCGCGCAGCATCAGGCCGAGTGTCCAGCGGACAATCTTGTACCACTCTACATCGTCGCTACGCACCAGTGGGCCGGTACTGCGGATCGCCACTTTATCGGGGAGCAAGCGAACCCTGCGTTCGGCGGGTAGTCCTGCCTTGAGGTAATGCAACTGGGCCAGTTCTGCGCTAACTGCATCGCAAAGCCCTTGCTCGAATGCCTTGGCTGCGGCTTCAACGGAACTCATCGCTACCAGTTTCAGTTCGATGCCCGCGGCAGCCAGGAACAGCCGCAGGTTGTTATTATGATCCAGGTCATCGTCGATGCACGCGGCTTTGCCTTGCAGGTCCGCGGCGGTGTAGATGTCGGCGTCGGCGTTAACCAGTAACCCCTGGCTTGAAAAATAGAGGGGCGCGACGAACATCAGGCCCAGCGCAGTATCCGTACCCAGGCTCATACCGACTTTTCGCACCACGATATCTACGTCGCCGGATTGCAGGGCGGAGAACCCTTTTTCGATAGCCAGCGGGGTGAACCGTACCCGCGATGCATCGCCGAGGGTAGCGGCCGCCACGGCACGACAGAAGCTGACCTCCAGTCCTTGCCAGTCCCCCGCGGTTTTCATTGAAAATCCGGGTGCACTGCTGTGAACTCCGCAGTCAAGATGGCGCTTTTCCTTTACCCGCTCCATGGTTGACGCAGCGCTCA
>CAMYKE010000240.1:0-3862 GCA_947258895.1 uncultured Pseudomonadales bacterium
TATACCTGTTACTCTCGTCCGTAGCATTCGACAGTTCCGTTGCGGGCATATTCTGGGCGCTGACGAGCGGTGCTCGCCTGGTCATATCCGAGCACCGCATGGAGCAGGATATCGAGCGTCTCGCCGCATGCATCGCAGAGCATGGCGTAACCCATACCCTGTGCTTGCCGTCGCTGTATAGTGTTTTGCTGGATGAGGCAGAAACCGGAGCACTCGATAGCTTGCGGACGATAATCGTCGCGGGTGAAGCCTTCCCGCCGGCGCTATTGCAGCGCCATCGCCACCGGCTTCCGAGCGCCACCCTCTTTAACGAATACGGACCTACCGAGGCCACCGTCTGGTGTACTGCGTACGACACGACCCGGCATGATTCAGAGTTGCCGGTGCCCATCGGCCGACCGATTGCGAACACCCGAATCTACATTTTGGATGACGCGGGGCGCCTCGTGGTGCCGGGCCTCCCGGGCGAGGTATGCGTGGCGGGCAAGGGCGTCTCGAGGGGCTACTGGAATAAGCCTGAGGCGACGGCGCAGAAATTTATTCCCGACCGGTTCTCTCCTGCCGGTTCTAGCGATGCGAAGCTCTACCGGACCGGTGATTTGGGCCGGTACCTGCCGGATGGCAGTATCGAATTTCTGGGGCGGGTAGATCGCCAGCTAAAGATCCGCGGCTATCGCATTGAGCCCGCAGAAATCGAGGCCGCGTTGCAGATGCACCCGTCGATCCGCGAGGCGATGGTGGTGCCCGTGGCGAACCAGGCCGATTCGAGGGAGGACGAAATCCAAACCGGTGCCGGGGAGGAAGTGGAGCGACTGACAAAGCGGCTGTTCGCAATCGGAAGTGCCGTTGCGGAGGAGATATTAACCGAAATCGAGGCCCTGTCGGACGAGCAAGCCTCGCACATGAGCGGCGCAGAGCATGCGCTATCCCCGGAATCCCTGGCTAGCAGGTTACACAAATGACGCGGCGAATAAAAAGGCACAAGGACTTTGAGCTTCTGATCCAGCTAAAGCGGGAAGACTTCCTCCGAACCCCGCGCGAGGACCAGCGCAACTGGATTCTTAACCGCACGATCAAGGAAGCCGCTGACGAACTCCTGGCAATGGACCAGCGGGTTGGTCGTTTTAGCCAGGGAGGCGTTCCGGTTTCGCTGCAGGATCGCAGCCAGGCACAGTTGGCCGAGCAGGAAATAATGGAAGACTGGCAGATTCCTGTGATGCGGGCGATGGCCCAGGCGGTAACCGATACCCACGGCGATGTCCTCGAGATCGGGTTCGGGCGAGGCGTGGCCTCGGCCATCATCCAGGAATGCGGCGTGCGCTCACACACGATCGTCGAATGTAACGAGCATATCATTGCCGGCTTCCCGGCCTGGAAAGCCGCGTATCCTGACCAGGACATCCGCTTGATTGAGGGAAAGTGGCAGGATGTAACCGACCAGTTCGCACTCTATGACGGCATCTTTTTCCACACCTATCCGCTGAACGAGCAGGAATACGCGGAACATGTCGCACAGAGCGTTACCTTCGCGGCCCATTTTTTTCCGACGGCCGCAAGCAAGTTGCGCAGTGGAGGCAGGTTCACCTACCTGACCAATGAGGCAGATTCCCTGGGCAGGGGACATCAGCGCCTGCTCCTGGAGCACTTCTCGGCTTTCACACTCAGCCGGGTGACCGGGCTGGAGGTGCCGGATGCGACGAGGGATTCACACTGGTCGGATGAAATGGTAATCGTGCAGGCGATCAAATAGAGGGCTTTATGACTAGCACTACTCCACTTGAGCAACGCGTTGCGGCAATGTCTGCGCCCAAGCGCGCCTTGCTCGCGAATCGCCTGGCCATGGGCAGCGGCGACGGGAGCGCGAGCCCGCCTGGCGGGAGAACCAGTCTCGCCGCCTTTGTCACTACAGCGTCGCAAGATAGCGCCGGAGCCGAGCCTGGGGCCGATGAACTTCGGGCGCATCTGGAGGAATTATTACCCCACTACATGGTGCCGACCGATTTCAGGGTGCTGGACGAGTTTCCCCGCTTACCCAACGGCAAGGTAGATGTCGCTGCACTACGTGAGATACCGGCGGCCTCAACCCTTGAGGAAGTTGCATGGATCGAGCCACGTGGCCCGATAGAGCAGGCCCTGGCCAGCATCTGGTGTGAAGCGCTGCAACTCGATTCCGTCAGTGTTCGGGATAACTTCTTTGAACTCGGTGGCGATTCCTTGTTGGCCATGCACCTGGTGAGCCGGATCAAGCAACAACTGGGAGTATCTCCTCACCTGAATACGCTTTGGTTCGGCGCCGAAACGATCGAAGACCAGGCGCAAGTCATCGCGGATCTGGAAGCGGGGGAACGGTCGGCTCGTATCGTAATGATGCGCGCGGGTGGCGGCGGAACGCCTCTGTTTTGCATCCATACGATCGGCGGCGGAAATTTGTTCCATTATTCGCTACTGGTTGAAAAACTGGCGGGCGAATGTCCGGTATATGGGTTGCAGGCCAGGGGGGTAGATGGCGTGGATCGCCCCGATCATAGCGTCGAGGCGATGGCAGCGTACTGCATCGAATCCCTGCTGACTGTTCAGCCCGAGGGCCCCTATTTGTTGTGCGGTTTTTCCAGCGGTGGCGTCATCGCGTATGAAATGGCTCAGCAGCTGACAAAGCAGAATTATTGCCAGGTCAAGCTAATGCTGATTGATACCTATTTTCCACGTCACCCGGAGAGCTTTTCGGAGGTGATGTCCAAGTGGCTGGAACTGGTCAGGAACAGAAAATATCGCGATATTCAGGAGCGGGTTTATTACACCGTGTTGGGAATGCTGGGATTGCGACGCTATCGCCGCCTTCGCGGCATGGGTGAGTCGCATCGCTGGGCACTCTGGAGCTATATTCCAAAGCCCTACGCCGGCCAGGCGGTATACATTGAAGCCGAAGACGGGGCCCATCTCAAAATTCCGCAGCACGCTCCCTGGAGCAACTGCGTGCAAGGCGGGATGGAGATACTAAAAATTCCTGGCAGCCATGGCCACATGGTCCATGAGCCGCACGTCGCCGAGTTGGCCAGGTGTCTGGACGAAATCATGAGAGTCCCAACCAACAAATAAAAAAGCGCTCGTCGTCGGCGCGAGGGGAGATCCGGATGGTCGTGGCTGGTGCGGAACATCATAGCTGCCGGATTTTATCCTCTTCGCTCAATCCGGAAATCACCTCGATATTTATGCCGTCGGACAGGCCGGTAATAATCTCGCGTTTTTCGAAACGCTGCTCCGCGATTTCCACCTCCACATGGGTTTCATCGCCCTCGATGATCAGGTCGCCCTCGTTAATCGCAAGTACCTGCTCCCGCTTGTCCAGCACGATATCGGCGTTGGCGCTATAACCGGCCCGCAGGAAAATGCCTTCCCGGGCAGCGACGCTGGCGCGTATCTCAAATTTCCTGGTGCCCTGGTCATCGATTCCTTTGGGTGCGATGTATTCCAGGGTGGCGGTCAGGGGTTCGATATGATCCAGCGCGCCTACGTTAATGAGCAGTTCCATGCTCTCCCGTAATTTGCCAACTTCGGATTCATCGATCTTGCCTTCGAAGATCATGTCGCTCATGTTGGCGATGGTGGCGATGGTCGTGCCCTCGTTGAACGTATTGGTTTCGATCACGAAACTGCCTTCCTTGGCCGGCGTGTCCAGCACCATCCCCGGTGCAGTGGCCTTGACCAGGTTGGAGACCTTGCCGGATCCCCTGGTGGCGCCCTCACGGATCAGGGCGACGGCGTTCTCGGCGCCGATTACCGCTTCCTGTTTCAACTCGAAGTCCACTTTGAGACGATTATAGGTGACCTCAGAAACGAGACCATCCTCGAACAGTTTGCGCTG
>CAMYKE010000240.1:3925-4880 GCA_947258895.1 uncultured Pseudomonadales bacterium
TCAATCGCTCCATGTCGGGAATGAGCTCGATCCTGGCCAACAGATCGCCCTTGGCTACGTGCTGTCCGGGCTCGACATAGAGCGTATCCACAACGCCCGAAACCTGGGATTTGACGTTGATCTCCTTGCGCGGAATCACCTGGCCAGTGGCCACGGTCTTATTGATGATATCCACCCGGTAGGGAGTGGTCGAGCTATAGGTTAGCGGTGGCTGTTGCGATTTGTTGTAGAGAAATACGAAGGTGCCCAGGAACAGTGCAACAACCAGCAGTGAAAACAGGGCAAGAAGAAACTTTTTCATGGCAATCTATTCATCCTGGAGGGCGACAATTGGATTGACGGCGGCCGCCCTGCTGGCCGGCAACCAGGCCGCAATCAGGCCCGACATAACCAGTACCACCAGGGCCAGCAGGGCGGTTGTAAAGTCGATTTCGGGATTGCGGAATTCCTGCGTCGCTGCGAACAGGGGTTGCAACGTCTCCGTCAACGCAACGCCGACCACCAGCCCGAAATAACCCGCGACAGTCGTCAGGACCAGCGCTTCCTGAACCACCATCGCTACGATCGAGCCGGGCGTTGCACCGAGCGCCTTGCGCAGACCGATTTCCCGGGTTCGTTCGCGCACCACGATGAGCATGATATTCCCCACGCCCACGGCACCGGCCAGAATAGTGCCAAGGGCCACGACCCAGCTGAACCCGCGAATACCGCTGAACAGGCCTCGCAGTTTATTGAATTCCTGCTGCGCATTGAAGCTGCCCAGAACGCCTTTGTCTTCGGGGTGAATCTTGTGGCGCTCACGCAAGGCTGCGCGAATCTGTTCTTCCATCTCACGGGCGTCCACGCCCGGCGCGACCAGTAGCACTAGCGAGTCGAACCGGTTTACCTCGTTATAGGTGTAACGCAGGGTGCGATTGGGAATATAGATAGACTCGAGATCGTGCTGGGCGTCTTC
>CAMYKE010000241.1 GCA_947258895.1 uncultured Pseudomonadales bacterium
GGCAGGCCTCGTCAGCTGTTACAGCAACGCCATCCCGTTCTTTGGCCGCTCGCTGCTGGGCGACCTGGTGTATTCAGCACTGCTGTTCGGGGTATACGAGGAACTGCACCAATACTTCCACCGCAGGGAGTACGACAACCGGCTGAGCCGGAGACTTGACCGGGGAGGCGCCGTCGCTCCTTGATCAGTGGTGACCGCTTCGGCAGCAGCCATCAGCACTGGCGTGTCGCACCGGTCCCCGGGAATCCCTGCTCGCGCAGGAGCCGGCCATGACTACCGCGTTGCCTGCCGTTCAGGCCTGCAGTCGCTCCACATCAACCTCCACCTCCAACTCGTGACTGGCGCCGCCGCCCAGTACTGTACCCTTGAGCGGCGCGACATCGGAATAGTCCCGACCCCAGGCCGTGGTGATATGTTGTTCCGCCGCCATCAGGTTATTGGTGGGATCAAAATCATGCCAGCCTTCAGCCGGCGAATAGACGGAGAACCAGGCATGACTCGCGTCAGCACCCTGCAGCTTCTCGGTGCCCGGTGGCGGTTGCGTCTCCAGGTAGCCACTGACGTAGCGCGCCGGAAAACCCAGTGCGCGAATGCAGCCAATCGCCAGATGGGCAAAGTCCTGGCACACGCCACGCCGATGTTTCAGCACCCGTTCCAGCGGGGTCGCGAGATCGGTGAACTTGGGGTCGTAGGTGAAGTCCTCAAAGATACGCTCGTTGAGCTCCCGCACACAGGAAAAAAACGGTCGCGTCTCGGTAAATGAACTGCGCGCATAATCTGCCAGCGAAGCACTGGCCTTCACAAACGGCGAATCCAGTATAAACTCATGCGCCTGCATATTTTCATGCTCGTTGAGCTTGGCAAGCGCGGCCTTTACATCCCCGCAACTGGGACCGAAATCGAGGCTCATGCTCTGTCGCGGAGCGAAGATTTCCACGTCGGAAATCGCCGTCACTTGCAAAACCTCGTGCGGTTCCTGCAGGGTAAAATGAAAGGTTTTGTTGCCGAAATAGTCATTGCGATCGGTACCGATCGTCGGTAGCGGGTTGACCCTGATGGTCGCCCGATCGCAGCGCTGGAAATGCGTGTTTCGCGGCAACAGATGCGCCAGGCTGTGGCATTGGCTCACCGCTTCCTGGTATTTATAGCGCGTGGTATGGGTGACCCGATAGTTCATATTTGCTCCATCCAGTTACCGGGCACGAGGGGCTGCGGGCCGGCGCCATGATCGAAGTACTCATCGCTCAATTTGGTGGCCATTTCTGTCACCAGATACTGAACACGTGCTAACAACTGGTCCAGATCGGCGCGTACAAAATCGCCTTCACCCACTTGAGCCAGACGACCCATATCGGCCAGGCGCAGACTGGAGGTTGCTTCCAGCAGCAGGCGTTTCTCGACCGACAGGCGGGCCTCATTGGCGGCCGGTGTCAGGGTTGAAAGATGCTGGTTTAGTTCTGTCAGCTGGTACAGGATGGAGCGCGGGTTACCTGGTTCGAGCAACAACAGGTCGAGGCCGTTGGCCATATCTATATCACTCTGGTAGCGCCTGCGATAGGTAATTAATGCTTCGACGCTGAGTAATACCGTTTCAAGCATCCGGTCTTCGTGCTTGGAGGGCGTTGCCGGCACCCATAATGAACGCAGCAACGAAATGGTTTGCAATACACGCTCAATGCGCCGCCCCATCAGCAGGAAATGCCAACCGGATCCGCGAATCATCGACTCCTGAACCAGCCCGGCCAGCGCCAGCAACGTGGTCACCAACGAATCCAGCGCCTCTTCCGGCGCGGAACTGAGGCTTGACTGCAGCTTGCCCGACAACGCGCCCATCTCGTCGCGCAAGTCGTTGAAAATACTCTGGGTATCCGAAGACATCAGTTCCGACACCTGGTCGGCCGAGTGCAGCAATGAGAGCAGCAGCGCGGTAACGCCACCGGTGCGGCCACGGTCCAGCACTACGGACAACAGTTCCTGTTGTGGGTCGCCGTTCATAACGCTCTCATCCATAAATCCTGGATACGTGCAGGTTAACTGTGTCACGGAACGCAATAACAGCGCACGGCTGGCGGCATCGAAGGGCTCGGGACTGTTGAGCTTGATAAAAACCGTTCGTAGCAGGCGCAGCGCGGATTCCGCACGCTCCGCATAGCGGCCGATCCAGAACATATTCTCGACCACCCGGCTGGGCAGCTTCATGCCGTCTCCGCGCTGGCTGGCCACTGCGACATCCATGAGCGAGACCGCCCCGATCTTTTTTTCGGGCTCCGAAGCGAGTACCCAGGTATCCTTGCTTAGAGAGCCTATCTTATTGGTAATTTCCACCAGGTCCGGCTCCCTGCCGACCCGAGTCAGCCCGCCCGGCATAACGATATAGGAAGACTCCCCGGCAACGACGAAACTGCGCAAGACCGAGGGCCGCGACACCCAGTTACCAGACTCCCAAACCGGTGTATGGGAGGGCAACACGTACTGCTGGGAGACATAATGCAGCGGCGCTGCCTTGATCCTGTCGCGAAGTTCCCCGAGCTCCTTACTGCTGAGCTCGCCGCCATAGAGAACATTGGACCCCGTCCCGCGGAAGGCGGGTTTCACAATCAGCTCATCGAGGTGATCGAGGGTATACTGCAGGTCCCCGGCATCGCCACACCAATAGGTCGGCACCGCTGTCAACTTCAGTTCGCGACCCAGGAAATGACTAGCGGCCGCCGGAAGATATTTTAGCAGGGCATGGTTTTCGAGAATCCCCGAGCCAAGCGGATTTACGACCACGACGCGTCCCGAGCGCACCACTTCCAGCAGCCCCGGAATCCCGAGCTGGGAATTACTCTTTAACTCAACCGGGTCACAATAATAATCATCGACGCGCCTGAGAATCACATCGACCCGGCTCAGCCCCTCCAGGGTCTTCATCCAGACAAGGCCGTCGCGTACTGTCAGGTCATTTCCTTGCACCAGCGAATAGCCGAGGTAATTCGCAAGGTATACGTGCTCGAAATAGGTCTCGTTATAGGCCCCGGGGGTGAGCACCACCACGCGACCGAGATCACTATTCGGATTCAATGAGTTTAACTTGAGGCGCAGACTCTGGAAGTAATGCGCCAGCCGGTGCACATGACTGTCACGAAACAGGCTGGGGAATACCCGTGACATCACCGTACGGTTCTCCAGCGCATAGCCGGTACCACTGGGCGCCTGGGCGCGATCGGCAATAACACGCATTGCGCCGTCCGGGGCACGCACCATGTCGGTGGCATACTGGATCAGTTGCTGCTCACCCGGCACGGTAATTCCCTGGCAGGGTCGCAGAAAACCCGGGTGGCTAAAGATTAGTTGCGGTGGGATGACACCATGTTTCAGCAACGTTCGTTCGCTGTAGAGGTCGCGAAAAACCAGGTTAAGCAATTCCGCGCGCTCCCGCACTCCCGCCTCGATAGTACCCCATTCCTGACTATCGATAAGCAACGGAATCGGATCCAGCGTCCAGGGACGCGCGGTCTCATTGACGCTGTAATCGTTGTAGGTCGCGCCATCATCGCGCAAAATCCGCCGCACAGTCTTCTGCCGCTCCGCGACACTATCCGGGCCGAGTTGTTGGAGACTACCTAGCAGATATTGCCAGTGCTCCCTGACTCCGCCATCGGGCTCGTAGGCTTCATCGAAGGCAGTCGCGATTTCGGTCGCGGCGGCAGGGTAGCCCGAATCGCCGTTACCAGCGGGTGCGGGTACTTGTGGAGTGTCTCGAGGTTGCATAACGTCGCATGTAGTTCATTATTGGGGCGCATTTTGGCTTAAAACAGCACCTCAATCTATCGGACGCCGTAAATCGAGGGTGTGCGGGTACTCA
>CAMYKE010000242.1 GCA_947258895.1 uncultured Pseudomonadales bacterium
CCGTCGCCGTCGATTATCGTCGCCAGCATTGCCGCAAGGACCGGTATGAACGCCAGCGGCACCAGCAACACCACGGGCAATGCCAGCCATTTCAGGTAGCTGACCACGCTCAATAATTTGCTCGCCAGCTCGAGCATCAATGCGGCGCCTATCACCACCGGGGCAAATACCAGCGACAAGCGGAACAGTTCCTCACCCTCGGTTCCGCAGCCAATGACCGGAATAAGCCCGAGCCAGATGCAATGGCTGTAAATGACCAGCCACCCGACCAGATGGCAACCCAGGCGCAACAAGATCTCTGATAATCGCATGTACCGTTCCGCCACCTGCCTTAAGAATGGCGCCGACATAACCGCGATCCGGTCAAAAAACCTACGCTTGGAATCGCAGCTTCGACACGCCAGTTAATGCAAGCAGGGTAACGCATCCATGCGCGCGACCGGTAGCGGCTGAGGTAAAACCTTGTAAAACCGCCACGCCCAAAAAACCCCGCGCCTGGCGGGGCTTGATGTGATCGGGGAAGTTACACTTTTTCGCGTAGGGACAGTTTGGGATCACCGATTTGCCTGCGCATCGGGCTTTTTCGCGATTTAACCGTCCTGGTCCCAAACCATCTGTTACGGGCAGGTTGCGTATAAAAAAGGGCGGCCCGAGCCACCCTTCTGTTTTGTCTTTGCTTTTCAGCAACTTGTATGGCGTCCCCTAGGGGGTTCGAACCCCTGTTACCGCCGTGAAAGGGCAGTGTCCTAGGCCACTAGACGAAGGGGACAAATTTGGTGGAGCTAGGCGGGATCGAACCGCCGACCTCTACAATGCCATTGTAGCGCTCTCCCAGCTGAGCTATAGCGCCAGCGAAATTAATCCAGTGTATGGTCCCCAAAAAAGAGGGGGCATGGTAAGCACTGGCCCGTCCCCTGTCAAGCACTCAAATCGATTCGCAGCGAGCGCCTGGCATCAGAGGTTTTCCTCTGCAAACGCGGCCAGCCGGCTGCGCTCGATGCTGTCAATATGCATGATGCCGCCGTGCTGGAAATCCTTGAATTTCTCGACGATATAGGTCAATCCCGAGGTGAGCGGGGTGACGTATTTGTTATCGATCTGGGCGAGGTTGCCGAGAATCACGATCTTGGAGTTCTGCCCTACCCGCGTGATAATCGATTTAAGCTGGAACTGGGTGAGACTCTGGCTTTCGTCGATGATGATATAGGCGTTGTTAATCGAGCGGCCGCGCATGAAATTGAGTGACTTGAACTGGATATTGGCCTTTTCCTTGACGTATGCGATGCTGCCGATACAGGACTCATCGGCGTCATGGAGAATTTCCAGGTTATCATCGAAGGCCGCCAGCCAGGGCGCCATCTTCTCCTCTTCCGTGCCAGGCAAAAAGCCGATTTCCTCGGCGATGGGCGGTGTGGAGCGCGCCACGATCAGCTTGCTGTAACGCCTGTCCTCGATAATCGCCTGCAAGCCGCAGGACAATGCCAACAGGGTCTTGCCCGAACCCGCCGGTCCGGTCAGGATCGTGATATCGATGTCCGGCGATTCCAGCAGGTATAACGCCTTGGCCTGTTCCAGGTTGCGGGGCTTGAGGCCCCACACTTCCTGACCCATCAGCCGGTCCCGATTGAGGTCGCGGATAAAGATCGATTCGTTTTCGATCGCTTCGACAAAGCCGATGAAACCCTGGTCGTCATGGACAAACATGGATGGATGAAATCGGGGATGTAGCGAGCGCGGGACCACGTGAACGGTATGCTTGCCCCGCGTCAGCGTTTCGACCTGGTCGACGTCATCCCAGAAACTGCCCTCGATATGCTCGTAGCCCCGGGTTAACAGGTCGATATCATCGATGATCTTGTCCTTGCGGTAATCCTCGACATTGCGCAGCCCGGAGCCCTTCGCCTTGAGGCGCATGTTGATGTCCTTGGTCACCAGGCACACATAGGCATCCGGATTGTGTTTCTGCAGCGACAGCGCGGTGTTGATAATGTTATTGTCCTTGGCGTCCTTGGTCAGGAACTGGCGCTCCGCGTCCCGCTGCAGCAACTGGTCGGGAAAAATGGATAATGTCCCGGAGCCAGTAACCGAACACTCCTTCTCAACCGCGGTGACGATCTCCACTCCTTCCTGAATCTCCCGCGTGGTCGCGTTGGCCAACAGCTTGTCGATATGCCCGATGGCGACCCGTGCTTCCTTGCTCACATCCTTATCACGCCGGTCCTTGATATCGTCCAGTTCCTCCAGCACCGTCATCGGCAGGATTACCTTGTGCTCGTTGAACGCGTACACCGCCGTCGGATCATGCAGCAACACGTTGGTATCGAGCACGTAGATCTTCTGGGTGGCAAGGTCGCCGTCAGCTACGGGCACTGCAGCTTCAACAGGCGTAAGAATGGCTTTCGCTAATTCCATAGGGAATTCTCCGGGGGACTCGGTGAGTTAAAGTGGTGTTCGAATTGGGGAGCGGGTGGAATTACTGCAGAGGGAGGTAAAGCGCGTTTCCGGGAGGGGAAACCTGGGGAGTGAAGCCCTGGTTCTGGGTGCGATTCCCGGAAGCTGCTTGGCATATCCTGGCAATAAGAGTTGCTTGAAACGCTGCTAACTATCTTACTGATTCAATCACAGTATTCAATCTGTTTGTTGCCAAATTATGAACCGGGTAACTTATCTTCCCCAATTGCCGGCGGCGCAGTCCCCCGGCCAGGGCTGGATCTGCCACGACGCGTCCCGCCGCGGGCCAGTTGCAAATTCCGTTTCCAGGAAGCGCAGGCTCCGGTACTATTCCGTTACCGACTCAACAACATTCTCTAGCTCCGGCCGCCAGAGTGGATCTATTTCTTCAGACCCTGTCAGAGACCGCGCGCATCGTGCTGCCGATCTTCCTGCTGCTGGCAAGCGGCCTCGCGCTGCGCCGGCTGAAAATTATCGACGACGTATTCGTCGATCAGGCGTCACGACTGGTTTATTCACTCACCCTGCCGGTGCTGATATTCCTCAGCATCGCGCGGGCCGATTTCCTGCAGCTGTTCAGTGCCAGACAACTGATCTATGTCTATGCAGCTACCTTGCTCGGCGTCCTCGTGCTCTGGCTCTGGGCGCGTCGGTACATCCGCGAGCCAGCGGATCGAGGCGTATTTGTGCAAGGCGCCTTTCGTGGCAATTTCGGAATTATCGGCCTGGCGGTAATCGTCAATATGCTGGGCGAGCCGGGAATCGCACCCGCCGCCTTGCTACTGGCGTTGATCGTACCGCTGTATAACCTGTTGTCGATCCTCGTGTTACTACCGCCCAGCCAGGAGGGTTACGGCTGGACGCGTCTGGCGAGGACAGTCTTTACTAATCCGCTGATCCTGGCGGTAATTGCCGCGCTGCCCTTCTCACTCTGGCGCTGGCCATTGCCGGAAATACTGGATGCCACCGGGGTTTATTTTGCAGACTTGACGCTGCCATTGGCGCTGCTGGCTATCGGCGGTTCGCTGAATCTCCGGCACCTGGTCCGCAGTTCCGGGCTGGCCATGCAATCGAGCCTGTTGAAGCTGGTGCTGCTACCCACGGTGATGACGCTGGGGGCTGCCGCCGCCGGTTATCGGGGAGACGAGCTGGCGATCCTGTTCGTGCTGTTTGGCAGTCCGACCGCCGCCGCCAGCTATATCATGGCCAGGGTGATGGGTGGGAACGGTCCACTGGCCGCAAACATCGTTGCGATTACCACGCTGGGATCGATACTGACGCTGGGAAGCGGCATCTTCCTGCTCAAGATCCTGTACAACTAAAGTTTCGCAGCGCTACATTTGAGTTGCAGGTGCTGCGAATGTTGCGGCTAGAAGTGCGCGCGAAATTCCTTCTCCATCGCCTTCAACTGCTTCTTGGAAAATCCGCCCAGGTTTTCGATGGCGTGGCGCAACCGCGCCCGCGTCATATCTGCGCCGAGCACCGCCATGGATTCGTACAGGGACGTCGAGACCGAGGAGCCGGTGAGCGCCACGAACAACGGGAACAGGTAATCCCGTATCTTAAGCTGCAGGGTTTCGGCCGTCTGCTGCGCGACCCGTTCCAGGTTGTCCCGCGACCAGTCGGTTTCCGGTTCGAGACGCCACAGGGACAACTGCAGGATCAGCTTGCAATCATCCAGCCCGAGCGTCTTGTGCGCGAAATCCTCTTTTGTTACGTCCAGCAACCCGGCACAAAAGAACCCTGCCAGCGGGGTGATATCGCTTAACAGTTCCACGCGCTCCTTCACCAACGGCAGGATTCGCATGAAATAGTCCCGGTTGAACGCCCACTCCTGGACGCGGGCCGCAAACTCCTCGTCCGACAAATCCTCGCGAATCCAGCTGCCGTTCAACCAGCGCAGCTTTTCCATATCGAAAATCGGCCCGCCCAGGGACACCCGGCTCAGGTCAAACTGTTCGATCATCTGTTGCCGGGTAAATTTTTCCGACTCGTCCGGCATCGACCAGCCCATGCGGCCCAGATAGTTGAGCACCGCCTCCGGCAGGAACCCCATACGCCGGTAATAGCTGATGCTGGTCGGGTTCTTGCGCTTGCTCAGCTTGCTCTTGTCGGGGTTGCGCAGCAGTGGCATATGGC
>CAMYKE010000243.1 GCA_947258895.1 uncultured Pseudomonadales bacterium
CGGGACTTTTCTCCTGCGGCTATAGCGACGGCTATCCCCTTCGTCGGAAAATCCCGTACACCGCACAATCTCTCGGCGATAATTCCAAAAATCGGTGACATATGGCGGCTAGAGTACTGCCGCCGATTTGGAGGCAGGCTAACTGCGGTCCCCGGCTGAGCGGCGGACTGCGGCATTTGCAATTCCCCATTTCCAGCGTATCGCGGTCATTCTGCATTTCAAAAACATAATCCAGCCGCCGGCGCGTCAAATTATATCGTCTATACTTAATGCTACCGGTAAATTGAGCGCAGTGGCGCTGTCACCAAGAGATACGTAGCACAGATGGTGTTGAGGGAAGATCCATTATACGCGGAGGCCGTAGTTTTCCTTGACGATGAAACCGTTGTCAAGGAAATGCTCTATGTAGAGTTCCAGGCGGTGCTCGACGGGGTCGTCGGTATTCCGGAATTTGCCAAAAAAAGTTATCACGCGGCATACGTCACCATTTGGCATAATCTCAGCGTACACACCGTGGTACTGTTCAATCTGGCCTTTGACAAGCATGGGCATGTCGAGTCCAAGTGGAACTTGCCACTGCGGTCATTGGGTAGCCAGGCGATCAATGGACCCGACCTGGGAACGGGGATGATGCTGGTTATGACCGGCGATGTCTGTGAGGATGAGGACTACAAGGACCTTCTGTGGGAACCTGGCAAACGCAAAGTCGAGGTACTTACCAGCATTCGCGATTCTGTCAAGCGCAATAAACTGGGCTTATATGTCGAGGACGGTGGCCAGCGGTTTTCCGATTATTCCCTGTACACCCACGCTGCCGACAAAAACCTGCATGCCCCGCGATCAAATGTCGATGCCGACTACCAGCAGCAGTTAGCCAATAACATTGAGGCCACCCTCAAGTTCAAGTACGAGGCTGAGATTCGTACCCTTAAAACCCAGCATGAGGAAATTGTGCGCCAGCTGGAGAGTCAGAATGCGGCTCTACAGAACCAGGCGAATGGTTATCAGCAGGTGCTGGCTGATCTCGAATCGAGCAACAAGGAACACATAGAAATCATCGTCAACAAGATGAAGAAAAAATATGAGTCCGAGTTGATCGCAACCAAAAATGGCCTGGAAGAGTCGCTGAACGTGCGCGAGATGGAGTTGCATTACAGCCAGGAAAACGAAGAACAGCTTAGCGAAGAATTACAAATGCTGCAGGACTCGTTGCCCAACATTAAAGCGGAAGCGATGAACGAGTATATCGTAAACCTGTTTGAATCTGGCGTTGAGTTTATGGTCACCCAGGCCGGGCTCGGCAGTTCCAGCCTCAAGCCGGAGCAACTGGACGGATACTTGCAGAGTCCATCGGGCTATTGGGCAAAGCAGTGCAATGTGAGTGAAGACCAGTACCTGGACTGGCTCAACCACTATGAAAACCCGGGCTGCCAGGCCGGCAGGACGACGGGCTGTCCGTGTGACGCCAAGCTGGCCAGGGTGATGCACCCGGGTGATTTCGTGTCCGGGTTTAGCGATATGTGTCCCGCTCACCAATTGCGCAGGGCCAACGACAGTTATTGAGAGCTTCTCCGCGACCTGATATTGCAAAGGTTGCGTTGTACCGGATTGCTGCAGTTCCATTTTCCTGCGCAGCGCATTCGCCTATAATCCTCGCACTCCTGTCCCTGATCCATGCCGGGGAGACCTGTATTGTTCGCCACTTCTGTTACACCGCTTGAACGGGTACGCCATCCCCGAATCGCCGAGCGCGGGCTTGAGTTGTATGTCAAGCGGGAAGACCTGCTCGACCCGCGTCTCTCCGGAAACAAGTCGCATAAACTGCGCCTGAACCTGGCGGCAGCGCGAGCCCGCGGTTGCCAGCGTGTGGTGAGTTTCGGTGGCGCGTACTCCAATCACCTGCATGCCTTGGCGTGGGCAGGCCGTCAGGCAGGCTTGCAAACGGTGGGTGTTGTACGCGGAGAGTTGGTGCAACCACTTAATGCCACCTTGCGGGACGCCGAGGAATGGGGGATGCAACTGGTGCCAGTGAGTCGCAGTGAATACAGGCGCCGTGATGACCCGGATTATGTCGCTGCTGTGAGCGCCCGGTATGGTGGCGCTTACGTAATTCCCGAGGGTGGCGCGAATGCCCTTGGCGTTGCGGGATGCAGCAGTTGGGCGCGGCAGATCCGGGAGCAATGTCCGGACCTTGATTACCTGTGTGTTGCATGCGGGACCGGGGCAACCCTTGCGGGGCTTATCGCGGGCGTCGGGCCGGGGCCTCGGGTACTGGGATTTTCCGCGCTAAAGGGTGATGCCGGGGTAACGCAACGGGTTCAGGAGTGGTTAGCCGGGCACAGCGCAACTGCACAATGGGACATTATTCCTCAATACCATTTTGGCGGATTCGCGAAGCTGGATGCCGCGCTGGTAACGTTTATGGATGGCTGGCACGCACGCACCAGGATACCCCTGGAGCCCGTGTATACCGCAAAAATGTTTTTCGGAATACTGGCGTTGGCTGAAGCGGGTTACTTTGTGTCCGGCGCTAAAATCGTTGCAGTACACAGCGGCGGCCTGCAAGGGTTGCGCGGCATGCAGGCAAAGCTCAGGCGCCTGCGTTAACTTACCGGGTGGCCCTGCACATTTCGTCCAGCCAGTGCTCGGGAGTGACGAAATAACGGGTTGCCCTGGGGGCAGCCCCGGGCCGGCGGGCAACATGACGCAGCATGACAGGGAAGGGGTGCGCCGCGAAGCGGCGCTCGAGCTCAACCGCCAACTGGTCGTGGCCAGGCAGGGAGGCATTGCCAGGCGGGCTGCCAGCGAGCCATTCGTCTCGCGATAGCGCCTGCCATTCGCCAAAGTCCGGCAGCGCCTCCAATTGAAGGATGTTTAGCCACTGGCCCCGCAAGTGACCGGCACTGCTGGCGCGAGGTGAATGGGCGGGGGCCGCCAGCGGATAGAACAGCCGACCCTTGATCAGCAATTCCGGTGTAATATTCCTGATCCCCATGGCGTGCAACAGCGCACATCCTTCCGCCGTGCGGCCCAGTTCCGTCTGTTTATTGAGCATTTTTTTGAGCTTCAGGTCGAGCCGATCTTCGCCACCCGGGCCTACCCAATTTCGCCACTGGGAGCCAGCGGATGCATCGTGTCGGGTGCCCAGGTAAAACTTGACGGCGACCTCCAGGTGGAAGTATTGCCGACGGTAGTGGCAATAGTAGATGAAATCGAACGCGCCGAGTGTCTGCTTGTTTTCATACACCGGCAGGTTGTGGGCGATCAGCTCAAACAGCGGGCAATGCTCGAAAATATATTTCCACAATTGCTCGAAGTAGATGCCAAGGCGCGCGCAGTTATTGATGGATTCCGGCATCACCGTATCGTGGCTCAGCAGCCACTGCCGGATTTCCCGGACCAGCGCGGCAGTGAATGCCTGCTTGGCAGGATCGGGGCACATCATGGCCGGGCTGTCCAGCGCCC
Organism: uncultured Pseudomonadales bacterium; assembly: GCA_947258895.1. The sequence continues at coordinate 3,466 of CAMYKE010000243.1, forward strand.
AGAGCATGTCCTCCTTGAACTTTTTTGCATTTACATTCAGTCGCATCTGCGAAAGTGTACTTAGTCAGGGGTTATCTATATCATAACGAAGGCGTGTCTGCCGACCTAATCACAGGTTTTCCAGCTGCCCGAATAGCACCGAATGAGCGAATTTAAACGAATAGGAATTATCGGTCGACACGAAGCCAATGCGCTCGTCGTCGATACCATCAATCACTTGTACGCTTTCCTGCATGGCCGCAATGTTCAGATTATGGTGGAGCATAACGTGGTACAGGTGTTGTCCGAGCGCCAGGTAGTGGGGTACAGCCATGATGAGCTGGGCGAAAAATGTGACCTGGCAATCGTGGTCGGCGGGGATGGCAGCATGCTGACG
>CAMYKE010000244.1:0-1014 GCA_947258895.1 uncultured Pseudomonadales bacterium
GGACTAAATGTGGACGGAGGACTAAATGTGGACGGAGGACTAAATGTGGACGGAGGGATTATTTTTGATCAAATCAATCGGTCGTTTTTAGGAGGACAGCCCTTTTAAACGTGCAGCAACGCATGCAATGATATTAGTTTTCTAAAACCTCAATGTGGCGCTAGCGGCCGTAGCGATATCGAGGTGCTTAACGTTGCTACGATATTTGCGAAAATTTATTGTTTACCGGCGACAATCTATCGAGGACTTGTTTTCTTCAAAAACTCGTGCTCAGTAGCTATCAATGACGTAACGGGGCTAGAGTGTGGGCAGCCGCTCCGCGCTGATTGTAAATTGCCTCCGGGTGTGCTGTTCCGGGCAGGTAAATTCAAGGAAGCACGCGGTTAGTTGCAGGTCCCGGCCACTATACTCCGGGCCATACAGGCGATCGCCCAGCACCGGGTGACCGATACCGCTGAGGTGTCTACGAATCTGGTGCTTGCGGCCCGTTTCGATTACCACATCCAGCAGGGAGTGATCGTCTTGCCGGTCCTGCGCGACCAGTTCCACATGGGTGACTGCATCGCGTCCGTCCAGTGGCTCGTTAATGGCTAGCCGTTCCCCGGGGACTTCCAGCAAGCCATGCACGACGACCCGATAGCGTTTGGCGACCTTGCGTTGCTGGAATTGTGACGCCAGCTCGGCGGCGCTGCGCTTCTGGTGGGCAATCACGAGCAGGCCGCTGGCGGCGCGGTCGAGGCGGTGCACCAGGAATGCCGGGCGTTGCGGCTGCAGGTTTTGCTCGATCCAGCGGCTGATCGCGCAATGGTCGCCCCATTTCGAGCCCTGGGACGGCATGCCGCCGGGCTTGCACCAGACGCTGTAGCTCCCTTCATCGGCGATGAGCTCTGGTAGCAGCGGCCGGGCGTCGATAATGGCCGGATTGTAATAGAGGATTAACTCGTCGCCGCTGTGCAGAGCTTTTTTGGCGCGGCGTATGCGGCGTGGTTTGCCGCCGCGCGCGAGCCACACGGC
>CAMYKE010000244.1:1089-8656 GCA_947258895.1 uncultured Pseudomonadales bacterium
GAACCGTCCTGCTCCACCTTGAGCTGGGTTTTGATAACGGTGTCTGGCATAACGGTGGCAACGAGCAATGGCGGAGGGGCTAGGTGGCTGCGGCCCACGCCGCTCAGGCGATCAGGGACAGAAACTCCGCACGCGTGGCCGCATTATCCCGGAATACCCCGAGCATGGAAGAGGTTTTCATGAGAGAGTTCTGTTTTTGCACTCCGCGCATCATCATGCACATGTGCTGGGCTTCGATGGTGACGGCGACGCCCTGAGCTTCGGTGACCTGCTGGATGGTCTTGGCAATGTCGTGGGTCAATTGTTCCTGGATCTGCAGTCGTTGCGAATACATATCCACGATGCGGGCAAATTTCGACAGGCCGAGGACTTTACCCCTGGGGATGTAGGCAATATGGCATTTGCCAATAAAAGGCAGCAGGTGGTGCTCGCACAGGGAGTACAACTCAATATTGCGAACCACGACCATCTCATCACAATTGGACTCAAACAGGGCGCCATTGACGACCTGATCGATACTCTGCTGGTAGCCTCGGGTCAGGAAGGCCATCGCCTTTGCGGCGCGTGCGGGGGTCTCCGCGAGGCCGTCTCGTCGCGGGTCTTCGCCAATGGCCTCGATGATCTTGGTGTAGTGCTCTTGCATGAAACTCTCTGGGGTAGAAATCACGAAAGTAAACCCTACGCTAAGCCCCGATGCAGGTAAAGCAAATTTTACCCGGGCGGGGAGGGTTTGCGCGGGGCTTGGGCCAGGCCCGACAGGCGCAATTACGCCGTGTATTTGGGCTGCATTCCGGCTAAAATGTGCGGCCTGGTTGCTACGCGCGGGGAATGCTGACGGCAGTGGAATACGAGGCCAATATAATTGAAGAGCTGGTGTCCGTGCGGGATTATATCCGCTGGGCGGCAAGCCGTTTCAATGCGGAGCACTCCTGTTACGGCCACGGCACCGATAATGCCTGGGATGAGGGTGCCTACCTGGTGCTGGGGGCCCTGCATTTGCCCTGGGATATCGATCCGCAGGCGCTCGATGCACGCCTGACCCGGGCCGAGCGGCGCCATGTCGTCGAATTGATTGAGCGGCGCGCGCTGCATCGTGTGCCGGTCGCGTATCTGATCAACGAAGCCTGGTTCGCGGGGCTGGCGTTTTATGTAGATGAGCGGGTACTGGTGCCGCGCTCGCCGATCGCCGAACTAATAGACCGCGGCTTTGCCCCCTGGATCGTGGGCGAGGAAGTGGCCGCCATCCTGGACCTGTGCAGCGGCAGCGGCTGCATCGGCATCGCCTGCGCCCATGCCTTCGAGCATGCGCAGGTAGACCTGGTGGACATATCCGGCGCGGCGCTCGAAGTCGCCGCCATCAATGTCGAGCGCCACCAGTGTAGTGACCGGGTACGCGTGATTGAGTCGGATTTGTTTGCTGCGTTGGGGACAAAACAATACGATCTGATCGTGACCAATCCGCCCTATGTGGATGCCGAGGAACTGGCGAGCATGCCAACCGAGTTTACCCATGAGCCCACGCTGGGGCTGGCCGCCGGGGTTGACGGCCTGGACCTGGTGCGGGTGATACTGGCCGAGGCCGGCAATCACCTGACCGAATACGGCGTGCTGGTCGGTGAAGTGGGCAATAGCCAGGCGGCACTGGTGGAGGCCTTTCCGGAGCTACCGTTCCTGTGGCTCGATTTTGAAAAAGGCGGGCATGGCGTGTTCGTGTTGACCGCCGCCCAGCTGCAACAACACCAGGCTCGGCTCCGGCGCGCTTGAGATCATTAACAGGAAATCGGGAATAGAGTAACTACATGTCAGGCAATACCATCGGAAAGCTGTTTACAGTCACCAGTTTTGGCGAGAGCCACGGACCGGCGATCGGGTGTGTCGTCGACGGTTGCCCGCCGGGACTGGAATTGTCCGCCGCGGATTTACAGGTCGACCTGGATCGCCGCAAGCCTGGCAAGAACCGCTTCACTACCCAGCGGCGCGAAGCCGATGAGGTCCGCATCCTGTCGGGGATCTTCGAGGGCAAGACCACCGGCACGCCGATCGGAATGATCATCGACCAGAAGTACGGGATCCGGGATTATCGTGGGGGCGGGCGCTCTTCGGCGCGGGAAACGGCGATGCGGGTTGCGGCCGGAGGGATTGCAAAAAAGTACCTTAAGAGCCGATTAGATGTCGATATCCGCGGCTATTTATCCCAATTGGGGCCGATCGAGTGCGGGCTGGAGGACTGGACGGTGGTCGATGAAAATCCGTTTTTCTGCGCCGAACCAGGAAAAATAACGGAGCTGGAGCAGTACATGGACGCCCTGCGCCGGGAGGGAAATTCCATTGGCGCGAAGATTACCGTGGTGGCCACCGGGTTGCCGCCGGGTTTGGGTGAACCGGTATTCGATCGACTGGACGCCGAGATCGCCGCCGGCCTGATGAGCATCAACGCCGTCAAGGGTGTGGAAATCGGGGATGGTTTTGCCAGCGTCACGCAAAAAGGCACCGAGCATCGCGATGAAATGACGCCCGCCGGCTTCCTCTCCAATCATGCCGGCGGAATCGTTGGTGGCATTTCGACCGGACAGGACATCGTCGCGCACCTCGCGCTCAAACCCACCTCCAGCATCACCATCCCCGGCAAAACCGTGGATAGTGCCGGCAATGCGGTGGATATCGTCACCAAGGGCCGCCACGACCCTTGCGTCGGCATTCGCGCCGTGCCGATTGCGGAAGCCATGTTGGCCATAACGTTGCTCGATCACCTGCTGCGCCACCGTGGCCAGAACGCTGACGTGACCCCCGGCGCGCCGGTGCTACCGCCCACCAGCGAGCGCTAGTCACCCGCCGCGGACATGGCTTCTGCGGGCGGGTCCGCCAAAATCCCCTACTGGCGTCTGGCCGGTCTGTATTGCTTCTATTTTGCGGTGCTGGGGGCGTTGCTCCCGTACTGGACCCTCTATCTACAGGACCGGGGCTTTACCGCCCTGGAAATCGGCTGGCTATCGGCCGTGTTATTCAGCACCCGCATCGTCGCACCCAATATCTGGGGCTGGCTGGCGGATCACTACGGGCACCGCGTCGCGATCGTGCGCCTCGGGGCTCTGGTCGGATTCCTGATTTTCCTGGGGGTGTTCGCCGATCAGGGTTTTACCGGGCTGGCGCTGGTGATTTTTAGCTTCAGCTTTTTCTGGAACGCGATTATCTCCCAGTTCGAGGTGATCACGCTCGGCTGGCTGCATGACCGGCGGCACGCCTACAGCCAGGTCCGGGTATGGGGCTCGGTAGGCTTTATCGTGGTGGTGGTGGTGCTGGGGGTGTTATTCGATTATCTCCCTGTCTCACGGCTGCCAGCCTTCGTCGCGGGTTTTATGTTTTGTATATTGCTCTTCAGCCTGGCCCTGCCGGCGGAGCCGCCGAAGCAAGATGCGGCCGCTTCGATGAGCCTGTTGCGGGTCCTGCGCCAGCCCGCGATCTTGGCGTTCTTCGTGGTCATCGTGTTGTTGCAGGTGTCGCACGCTCCCTATTACGTGTTTTTCAGCGTCTATCTCGACGAGAATGGCTACAGCCGCGCCCTGATCGGGCAGCTATGGGCGTTGGGGGTGGTGGCGGAAATAGCCCTGTTTTTGGTGATGCATCGGCTGCTGCAGCGCTTCAGTATTCGCAGCATCATGCTGTTCAGCCTGCTGGCTACCGGGTTGCGCTGGTTGTTGACGGCTTATTACGTCGACTACCTCCCGGNNCAGTGCCTGCATGCTTTCAGTTTTGGCAGCATGCATGCATGTTCGGTCGAAGTGGTGCAACGGTACTTTGGTGGCGCCCACTCGGGCAAGGGACAGGCGTTCTACAGCGCCGCCAGTTTTGGAGTCGGGGCGGCACTCGGCGCAAGCGCCACGGGTTATCTCTGGGTAGCGCTCGGTCCAGAAGGGGCTTACCTGGCCGCGGCGGCGGTCGCCGTGCTTGCCTGGCTGGTAGCCTCGCTCTGGCTGCGTTCCGAGCAGTTTTCCTGAGGAACACGCGCGCCTGTCTGTAGCGATCTGCGCTAACACTAAAATTATATAAAACATTAAGTTAAATTTTAATTATAATGTTATTTATTAGGTACGTTTTACAGCTTGTAGCAAACGCCTGTCACGTCGTCTGGCATGGCCAGGGCTGGCGATGTTGCCAGCCGGGCACATCGGCAAAGAGCGTATGACGCGACCTCCTGAAGAACATGCAGCGACGCGTTGCAGGAGGACCAGATATTTCGATAAAAGGGTTAAGTTCGGGGCGGTTTTCATCTACAATCCTCTGCCGATGCATGCTGCGCCGAAATATACAGATCTGTCTTACAACTGCGGAAAATCCCTGAAATGACGAAAACCTATGATGTTGCCGTAGTGGGGGCAACGGGCGCCGTTGGCGAAACCATTTGTGAAATACTGGAACAACGTAATTTTCCGGTAGGAAAGCTGTACCCGCTTGCGAGCAGCCGCTCCGCCGGCAGCACCGTGATGTTTAAGGGTAAGCCGGTAACGGTGACGGACCTGGCGGAATTTGATTTCAGTAAGGTGCAAATCGCGCTGTTCTCCGCCGGTGGCAGCATCTCCGAGGTATATGCACCGATCGCGGCCGATGCCGGTTGCGTGGTTATCGACAACACCTCGCAGTTTCGCTACGACGACGATATCCCGCTGATTGTGCCGGAAGTAAACCCGCACGCGCTCGAGCAGTATCGCCAGCGTAACATCATTGCCAATCCCAATTGCTCCACCATCCAGATGCTGGTCGCGTTGAAGCCGATTCGCGATGCAGTCGGCATCGAGCGCATCAATGTCGCAACCTACCAGGCAGTCTCGGGTACCGGCAAAGAGGCTATCGAGGAACTGGCTGTGCAAACCTCGAAATTGCTGAATGGCCAGCCCGCTGAAAAGGCGGTCTATCCCAAGCAGATCGCGTTTAACGCGCTGCCGCAGATCGACGTTTTCCAGGCAAACGGGTATACCAAGGAAGAAATGAAGATGGTGTGGGAGACGCAAAAAATCTTTGAGGACCCGGATATCAGGGTCAACCCGACCTGTGTGCGTATCCCCGTGTTCTATGGCCATTCCGAGGCGGTCCATATCGAGACTCGCGAACCGATCAGTGCGCTGCAAGCCAGGGAGTTACTCGAATCTGCGCCGGGCGTTACGGTGATCGATGAGCATAGCGATGGTGGCTATGCAACGGCCGTTACCGAGTCTGCGGGACAGGATCCGGTGTTTGTCAGTCGTATCCGCGAGGATATTTCCCACCCGCGTGGTTTAAATCTTTGGGTGGTTGCCGATAATGTGCGCAAGGGCGCCGCGCTGAATAGTGTGCAGATTGCAGAAATGCTGATAGAGAGCGAGTTTTAACATCATCTCAGTGATGATCCGCCGACTCGCCAGGCGCCGTGTTTTTTTTTGGAACTCTGTACAGTTTGGGCTAAGCTTTGGGTAGCCAAATAAGATAGCCATATAAACTGCTGCATGGCAGTGGAGTATGTGTTTCCCGATATTTGGATCAAACCCGCTAATGTTAGGGACAAAAAGGATGAGTAGCATGAGACGCAGATCAGCTTGGCTGTTACTGATGGCAGGCGTTGTATTTACAAATTTTGCCAGTGCTGTCGGTTTGGGTGAGCTAACGCTGAAATCGGCACTGAACCAGCCATTAAGCGCTGAGATCAAGTTGCTGAATACCGGCGACCTGTCGAAGAATGAACTCCTGCCAAATTTGGCCAGTCACGAAGACTTTGCTCGCGCCGGCGTGGAGCGAGTGTTTTTCCTCACCGGCATCAAGTTCAATGTAAAATTCAAGGATGATGGCAACGTCGTTATCGAACTAAAAAGTGACCAGATCGTACGCGAGCCTTTCCTGAACTTCCTGGTTGAAATCCACTGGCCCAATGGCCGGATCCTGCGTGAATACACCGTCCTTCTTGATCCACCGGTGTTCGCCGCGACAGCACCAGCCCCTATCCGTCAGGCTCCGGCAGCGACCTCGGAGCCGGCGCCGCAAGCAGTAGCATCCACGGCCACGAGGGCCCAACCCAGGCCCGCCCAGGCACCCCGGGCCAGTCCGACGACGACGCGTGGGGAGGGTAAAGTCGTCATAAAAAAGAACGATACGCTGTGGGGAATAGCGCGGGATAACCGCCCCGACAGCGATCTGACTATTCGCCAGACCATGATGGCGATCCAGCGTGAAAACCCACATGCCTTCATCAACAATAATATAAACCTGATCCGTGCGGGCCAGGTTTTACGCGTTCCTGACGCCGCTGAAATTCAGTCTATTTCATCCGGCGAAGCCTATGCCGAGACCAGCCGCCAGAACCGGGAGTGGCGCGAAAAGCAAACCGTTGCTTCCGCCAGTAACGATGATGATTACGCGGCACCGGCCCCTGCAACCGCGCCCGAAGACGAAGGAGGTACTCTGAAGCTGGTCGGTGATGACCCGGCAGAGGAGGCCGAGGCGCTTGCGGAAACAGCGGCGGGCGCTACCACGGAGGACGGCGGGAGCGAGGTCGGGGCAGGCGGATCCGGATTGTCCGGCGCGGGTGATGAAGCGGATGCGGGGCCCGGTACGGGAATCGCGGCCGAGAAGCTCGAGGAACTGGAATCCCAGTTGCAAGACATGAAGCGCCTGCTGGCGCTAAAGGATGAGCAATTGGCATTATTGCAGGCCACTGCGGCGAACAATGCCACGGCGAATGCGGCCGGCGCTCAGGATAACTCAGCGACGAAGACGGCTCCGGCGACCACTGCCAGTGACCCATCCACCGCAAAAGGACTGCTGGAACTGGTTACGCAGAACCCGATCTACATCGGGATTGCGATACTGGGTTTTCTGGCGATTCTCGTGATCATGGGCGCGTTGTCGAGGCGTAAATCCGATGCAGAAGAATACCCGGTCGACCTGCAGGCTGCGATCGCAGACGCGGGGGCGGATGTCGATTTGCCGGATGATTTCGTCGACGAACTGGATGGTGGCAGCGCCAATCTCGAACCAGCTGCACAGAAGGCAGACGCCAGTACACCCGAAACGGAAAGCGCTAGCGTGGAAGCCGAGGCGGTGCGCAAGGCCATTGAGGAAGCCGATATCTATATTGCCTATGGGCGTGCCGAAAGGGCCCAGGAGATGCTGCAACCGGCCCTGGAAGAGTACCCCGAGAATACCCAGCTGCTACTAAAAATGGCCGAGATCAGTATCGCCCTGTCGGATGCAGCCGGCCTGGCCGCCCAGGAAGGGAAGTTACAGGCCATTGGTGATACCCAGGCGATTCAGCGGCTACAGACGCTCAAGCACAGTGCCCAGCAGGCGGCGGACGCAGCAGCCCTGGCCGCCGATACCAGCGATGAACCAGCCGTGGCTGATTCTGCAGAGGACGATATCCTGGCCGGAGCAGAAGCGCTCGACGAGCTTGAGGGCCTGGAGGAAGAGCGAGCTTCTACCCCGGACAACGTAGTGGAATTCGATAGTGGCTCCGCTGCCAAACAGGAACAGAATGTCGAGCCGCTGGAATTCAGCCTCGATGAAGAGGACCTGGTTGAAGATGATACTGCGGTGAGTGAAG
>CAMYKE010000245.1:0-3827 GCA_947258895.1 uncultured Pseudomonadales bacterium
GCACCAGTTGATCGAGACCATCGATGCTCGCCGAACCACCTGCCATTACTACGTAGTCAACCGAATTATGCTGGCTGGACGAATAGAAAAACTGCAGCGAACGAGTCACTTGCTGGACGGCTGCGTCCTTGAACGGCTGCAGGACATCGCTTTGATAATCATCCGGCAGGCCGCCCTGTTTTTTGGCCAGCCCCGCCTCTTCCGCAGAAAGCCCATACCGGCGCTGAATCTCTTCAGTAAGTTGTTGGCCGCCGAACAACTGTTCACGGGTATAAATCGTTTTCCCTTCGCTTAGTACGCTCAAGGTTGTCATCGTAGCGCCGATGTCAACGATCGCAACAATTTGTTCATTGGGATCACCCTTGAGCTGCCCCGTCACGAGTTCGAAGGCGCGCTCCATCGCATATGCCTCGACGTCGACCACCTTGCAATCGAGTCCGGCCACCTCGCAAACGTCTTCCCGCAACTCAACGTTTTCACTGCGGCATGCAGCGAGCAGGACCTCGGCCATTTCGGGGTTACCGGGCGACGGCCCCTGTATCTCGAAGTCCAGGGCCACCTCGTCAAGCGAGTACGGAATATATTGGTCCGCCTCAACATTGATCTGGCTCTCCAGTTCGGCGTCCGACAGGGCGGCGTTCATTTCAATTGTCTTGGTAATAACAGATGACCCTGCTACCGCCACGGCAGCATGTTTGGCCCTGGTTCCGGATCGGGTTACCACTCGCTTGAGGGCCTCCCCGACTGCCTCCACATCATTAATGTGATTCTCTACCACTGACCCGGCGGGTAACGGCTCCACTCCGTAACACTCAACACGATAGCGTCCGCCCGTGCGGCTCAGCTCCAAAAGCTTTACCGAAGTCGAACTGATATCAATACCCAGGATCGGGCTTTTCTTCTGTTGAAAAATTGATAGCACAGCTAAATTCCTTGCAGTTTAGGCACTTACAGGGTAAATAATTTAACTAACATTAAAGTTCAAAAATCGCTGGAGCGCAAATAGATAAACCACTATTAATCTGCTTAAATAGCAACCCCAATGCGCTTTAATCTATTCTAGACACATTCCGATGATTTGCCAGCAAAAAGCATGAAGGTACATCCAAGAGTTAAAAAATTCGTCCTGTGGAGCACTCTTGTCTCCACGTGCATGGGTTTTCTTACCCTGGCGAGCCTTGGATTATACTTAAATCCGCGCCTTCCTGACGTGCAGTCGTTAAAAAATATTCAGCTGCAAACCCCGCTGCGAATTTACTCGGCGGATAACAAACTGATTGCAGAGTTTGGCGAAAAACGTCGCAACCCGATAGTAATCGACCAGGTTCCGAAGCTGTTCATTCAAGCGATTCTTGCGGCCGAGGATGATGGCTTTGAAAAGCACCATGGAGTTGATGTAAAAAGTCTGGTCCGCGCGGCTATTGAACTGATTACCACCGGCAGTATTCGCACCGGCGGAAGCACCATTACCATGCAGGTGGCACGCAACTATTTCCTGTCCTTCGAACAAACCTTCAGCCGCAAATTTAACGAAATATTATTGGCGCTGCAAATCGAGCAGGAATTGACCAAACCGGAAATTCTCGAGCTCTACGTCAATAAAATCTATCTGGGAAACCGGGCCTATGGTATCCAGAGTGCCGCCCAGGTTTACTATGGCAAAAACATCCAGGAACTCGATATCGCTCAATTGGCAATGATTGCCGGGCTGCCCAAGGCTCCCTCCGCTTATAACCCGATTGCCAATCCCGATCGTGCGCTGGTGCGCCGCAACTGGATTCTCGGACGCATGTTGAAACTGGGCTTTATCGACCAGACGCTTTACGATACTGCCAGCAGCGCGGTGGTTACTGCCAGCTACTATGGTCTGCGCCCGGAACTGGAGGCACCCTATATCGCGGAAATGGTGCGCACCGAGCTTCTCGATAAATACCCGTCCGATACGGTTTACACTTCCGGGATGCGGGTGATAACGACCATCGACAGCAAGCTCCAGAACAGCGCCAACCTTGCAGTCCAGGAAGGCCTGCTCGCATATGACCGCAGGCATGGCTACCGCGGTCCAGCCACCAGCTACGAACTACCGGAAGCAGCCGCTCAACCTGACGCCGGCGAGCGTCAGGACCGCGGCGACGCTGAACTGGTCGAGACGCTGCCCAATAGCGCTGTCAGTGAAGAAAGGGTGGCAGCAGCAATCACGCACTTGCGACGCAGCGAACGGATCGGCCCCCTCATGCCCGCCATCATACTGGCCGTCGAAGAGCAGAGCTTCAGGGCGGTTATGGCGCAACGCGAGCTCGTTACAGTGCACTGGGACGAGATGAAGTGGGCACGTCCCTATTTAAGCACCAACGCGATGGGACCGCGGCCCAAGGTAGCCTCGGACATTGTCAAACCTGGCGACCTGGTGCGATTGCGGCGGCTGAAAGACAAGTGGGCATTGTCACAGGTGCCCCTCGCCCAGAGCGCGCTGGTGTCACTGAACCCCGACGATGGTGCGCTGCGGGCGCTGGTCGGTGGTTTCAACTTCCATCACAGTAAATTCAATCGCGCGACCCAGGCTGCCCGTCAACCCGGCTCCAATTTCAAACCCTTTATCTACACCGCAGCTTTGGCTCATGGCTATAGTACCGCCAGCATGATCAACGATGCCCCGGTTGTTTTCGATGACGACCTGCTGGAAAGCTCCTGGCGTCCCGAAAATTATAGCGGCAAGTTTTATGGCCCAACGCGCTTGCGCAAGGCCCTCTATGAATCCCGTAACCTGGTCTCGATACGACTCTTGCGCGCACTGGGGATCGATACCACCATCGACTATGTCGAGCGCTTCGGTTTTAGCCGCAAGCAACTGCCGCGCGACCTGTCCCTGGCCCTGGGTAGCGCCGAGTTTACCCCGCTTGAAATCGTTACCGGCTATGCGAGCTTTGCCAATGGCGGTTTTAAGGTAGAACCGTTCCTGGTTGATCGAATCGAGAACGTCGAAGGCGACATCATATTCGAGCACATCCCCTACACGGTGTGCCGCGAGTGCCCGGAAAGTAATACTGTTGCGAACGGCGCGCTGACCGACGGTGGAGAAACCCGAAATATTCGCGAACAGGCGCTGCAGGATGCGCTGCTGGCGGAACTGGGCACTACCGACGCGAGCGGGGCAGCCGCCGCCGACACCGGCAATGACCCCGAAACTGCCGAGCGCGACGGCATCCCGGTGCCGCAGGTTGAGCGCAAGGTCTTGCCTGCGCCGCGCATCATCGAGCCACGCACAGCATACATCATCAATTCGATTCTGCGGGACGTGGTTAAGCTCGGCACCGGCCGACGTGCACTATCACTGGGGCGATCAGATCTGGCCGGGAAAACCGGCACCACCAACGACCAGAAAGACGCCTGGTTCTCCGGCTATAACCACGCGCTGGTTGCTACCGCATGGGTCGGCTTCGACCAGCCCGCGACACTCGGCAGACGCGAGGTAGGGGGGTATGCAGCCCTGCCAATCTGGATTGATTTCATGCGCGACGCACTGGCCGGGCAGAAGGAAATTCACTTGGAACAACCGCGAGGACTGGTCACTGTGCGCATCGACCCGGCCACCGGCAAGAGAGCTCGTCCCGGTCAAAGCAGCGCGATATTTGAACTATTCCGGATAGAGAATGTGCCCCAGGAAGAGGTCGATACGGGCGACATACCGTCCCTCTACGGCCACGAATCCACCATCCCGGAACAGTTGTTCTAGCCGCCATATCTCACCGATTCGGCGATCCAATGCCCAGAAGCCTTGTCAGTACAGTGCGAATTGCCTATTTGGTTTCTCGCCGGATCTTGCACGC
>CAMYKE010000245.1:3847-7075 GCA_947258895.1 uncultured Pseudomonadales bacterium
TTCTCCTGCGGCTATAGCGACGGCTATCCCCTTCGTCGGAAAATCCCGTACACCGCACAATCTCTCGGCGATAATTCCAAAAATCGGTGAGATATGGCGTGGCGGCTAGTAAAATTCCCGACGCAAAAAAAAGCCCCGGAACCGGGGCTTATTCATCGCTCGACGTTTTTCGCTCGATGCTGACTAGGCTGACTTGCCGCGATTACCGAAACGCTTGTTGAAGCGATCGATTCGACCACCGCGATCTACCACTTTTTGCTTGCCCGTATAGAAAGGATGACATTTGGAACACACATCGATATGAATGTTCTCACCGAGCGTGGAACGGGTTTTTACAACATTACCGCAACTGCAGGTTGCCGATAACTCTGTGTACTCAGGATGAATGCCCTGTTTCATGACGTTAACCTCAATTCTGTTTAAGTCGCGACCCCGCTGCAAGGGCACCGCATACTGTGCGTTCCAGGCCCCACTGCCCGGATTTGGACGCGCAATGATACCAGAAAAAAATGCAGAATCAACACGTCACTGCATTCACCGTTTAGTAGAATCAGTGACCTGCAAGTTTCTCCCGGTGCAGCACCACCATGGAGTAAACTTGCTAGTCACGCAACCTCCTCCGAGCCGGCAGAACCATGAGCTTAACAGTTACAGTGATAAAGGTGGCGCTGCCGGTTCCGCTACGACGGGGTTTCGATTACCTGTGCCCTCGGCAAAGCGGTTTCGATGTGCCGTGTCCGGGTATGCGCATCACGGTGCCGTTCGGGAATCGCACCCTGGTCGGAATCATTATTGGCACCGGCGATAGCAGCAACCTTGCCAGCCAGAAACTCAAGCATGCGATCGAAATACTGGATGACCGGCCGCTGGTCCCCGGTGAGCTAATGCGCCTTTGCCATTGGTGCGCCAGCTATTACCACCATCCAATCGGGGAAGCATTCGCGACCACGTTGCCCGCTCTGCTGCGCCGGGGCAAGAATGTCGCTGCCAGACAGGAAACATGGTACCAGCTGGCGGCACACTTCAGCGCCACCCATGAACAACAGTTACAACGAGCGCCCCGGCAAGCGGAAATTGTGGCGTTGGCGCGCGACCACGAAGCGGGGGTTAGCGCTACCGCGCTCAAGACACTTGGCCTGGCGGGTACGCCGCTCCGAGCGCTGCTTGACAAGGGCCTGGTGATCAAGGCCATACGCGAAGCAGCTCGCCACGAGCACTCGACCCAGGTGCTGGCCGAGGCGCCGCTGAGTCTTAATCCCGAGCAGCAGCAGGCAGTTGACTCGGTCCGCATCGCATTGGGCGAATTCGCCTGTTTCCTGCTTGACGGGGTAACCGGGAGCGGCAAAACCGAAGTTTACCTGCAGGCGATCGAACAAACGTTACAGGAGGGTCGCGCCGCGCTGGTGTTGGTTCCCGAAATTGGCTTGACCCCCCAGACGGTGGCACGCTTCCAGCATCGCTTCACTGGTCCGGTCTCCGTATTGCACTCCGGACTTACCGATTCCGAGCGACTGCACGCCTGGTCTGCCGCTGCCAACGATACGGCCCGCATCATTATCGGCACCCGTTCCAGCGTGTTCACGCCAATTCCCCGGCTGGGGATCATTATTGTCGATGAGGAACACGACTTGTCCTTCAAGCAACAGGACGGCATGCGTTACTCCGCGCGAGATGTCGCAATCCTGCGCGCGCGGCAGCTGGGCATCCCGGTCCTGCTGGGCAGTGCCACACCCAGCCTGGAGAGCCTGTACAACGTGACCGCCGGGCGCTACCGGAAACTGGTCCTCAGCGAACGCGCTGGCAGTGCGAATGCGCCGCGGCTGGACCTGGTCGATATCCGCAGCAGGCCGCTGCAGGAGGGAATATCCCAACCATTGCTCGAGGCCATCGGGATCGAAATCAAGGCCGGCAACCAGGTGCTGGTATTCCTGAATCGGCGCGGCTTCGCCCCGATCCTGATGTGCCACGCGTGCGGCTGGATGGCGGATTGCAACAACTGCGATACCCGCCTGACCCTGCACCTGCAACCGCGCCAGTTGCGCTGCCATCACTGCGACGCCCGGCAGCGCGTGCCCAGTGTGTGCCCGGACTGCGCCAGCCCCGAACTAACCGCCATAGGGGTAGGCACGGAACGCAGCGAGGACGCGATCGGTCGCCTGTTTCCCGACGTCAACGTGGTCCGTATTGACCGCGATACGATGCGGGGCAAGCGCGCCATCGCGGAACGGCTTGCCCAGGTCAACCAGGGTGAGCCTTGCATTTTGGTCGGAACCCAGATGCTGGCCAAAGGGCACCATTTTCCCAATGTGACACTGGTTGCCATCCTGGAAGCCGATTCAGGCTTATTCAGCGCCGATTTTCGTGGTATCGAAAGAATGGCGCAGCTGATCACCCAGGTCGCCGGACGCGCGGGACGTGCACTGAAACCCGGCCGCGTGCTCATCCAGACACACCAGGCGGATCACCCGCTGATTCACAGCCTGATCCATGACAGCTACGCCAGGCTCGCGGAACGCCTGCTCGAAGAGCGCCGCCAGGCCGAGTTGCCGCCGTTCCGGCACTGGGTGATCGTGCGCGCCGAGGCCGCTGATGACACGATTCCAGCGCAGCTGCTGCGGGAAACTGCGGGCTGGGCAGCAAGGTATTTGGATGACCACTTCGCCAAGGCTAGGAACGGCCGCGGGCATGCCGGCGAGGTCACCTGGTTCGGCCCCCTTCCGGCACTGCTGTACCGACGCAATGGTCGCTATCGCAACCTGCTGATATTCCAGTCATCCAGCCGGTCTGCCCTGTCGCAGTTGCTGCATCACCTGTGCCCGCTGCTCGAGACTTCCAGGCTCGCCCGCAGGGCACGCTGGTCCATCGACGTAGACCCTCAGGAATGCTTCTAATAATTTTGCGCTGCGACTACAATACCTCGCGATTTTGGACTAGGCTGTCATACACCGGGCGGTGACGCCCACCTGTGCAGGATAAATAACAACCCGGATGTTACAGGATTTCGCCAAAAGCGCAGCGCGCCACAAGCAACGGCAAGCCAGCAGTAAGCCGCCAGCGCGCATCTCAAGGGTGCGGATTGCCGTCACACTGCTACTGACCGCCGGCCTTGGCTTCGGCCTGTATCATCTCACCGAGATCCGCCCGGAGCTGTCACCTGCCGAGGCAGTACCGCAAACCGCCGCACGCGCCGAACAACCTGCCGGTGACCAGGCCGCCGCAACCACAACG
>CAMYKE010000246.1 GCA_947258895.1 uncultured Pseudomonadales bacterium
CTTGTAGCCTTTTTTGTGTGCTCCGATTCCTGGTGCCTTCACTTTATTGCCGCTATGAACGTCCAGCCAATCATTCCACTCCAGCCACCAGGATCCCGGATTCTTTTCGATTACATTCAACCAGGTTTCCGGGTCTAAAAAGGAATCTCCCGGGTTGTGCAGATGAACCTGATAGGTACGCCGAGGATGCTTTGCTCCGCAAACGATGCCAGTATTATGCCCACCGTTTGTGAGCAGGAATGTAATCGGTGTATGCGTAAGCCGAAGGATCTTGTAGACGGATTTCCAGGGAGCTATATGGTCAGTACTCGTCGCGACGACGAAGATCGGAACCCTGATGTCTGCCAATGATACGGGTTCCCCGTGGACCTTATATTCTCCTACTGCCAGATCGTTATTTAGATATAGATGCCGGAGGTATTCGGTATGCATGCGGTACGGCATGCGGGTTGCGTCAGCACTCCACGCTGTGAGTTCATTAATTTTTATATCCTGGCCGAGGAAATAGCGTTGAATGCCCGGTCCCCAGATGAGATCGGCGGGTTTCATGGCCTTAAAGGCATCACCCATGTTGGTGGCTTCAAGGTAGCCCTGTTTCCACATCAGACTCTCGATGAATGAAATCTGGCTTTCGCCCAGCATTCTCTTGATCTCGCCGGGTTCTGTGAAATCTGTCTGTGCGGCAAACAAGGTTACGGACTTTAAGGTGTCATCACCGTCACGTGCCAGTGCCGCCGCTCCTATCGAAAGTAATGTCCCACCAAGGCAGTACCCGACAGCATTAATTCTGCTGCGGGGCATGATCGCCATGACGGCCTTTAGAGCTTCCATCAGGCCAAGATCGAGATAGTCGTCCATGGTCAAATCCCGATCTTTAACAGTCGGGTTCTTCCAGGAAACGAGGAACACAGTTTTACCCTGGTCGACCAGGTACCTGATTAGAGAAACGTCGGGTGTCAGGTCCAGGATATAGAATTTCATTATCCAGGGTGGAATGATCAGTATGGGATTGGCAGCCACCTCGGGCGTGCTCGGCGCATATTGTATGAGTTCTATCAGCCGATTCT
The DNA here is from genome assembly GCA_947258895.1 of uncultured Pseudomonadales bacterium. Next base: position 1,068 of record CAMYKE010000246.1, read on the forward strand.
GGAATACTACCTTGCCCGGCGCCGTCCCCACATCCTTGCCGACCTTGAATGGCAATCCCTCCTTGTGTGGAGTTTTGTTGGTGATATCTTTGATCATTTTTTTCAGGCCGCGACTAATGTTCTCGCCATGTTCCGCCTTGGTTGTTTCTATGATTTCCGGATTGGTGAAAGGGAAATTAGAGGGTGAAAACGCTTCTACAACCTGTGCATTGATAAAGGAAACCAGCTCTTCATGGTCTTTTTTAACACCATAAACGTTATGGCTTACCTCCTTGACCAGTTCCCTCGCTGCCAGGAAGGACTGCGCGAAAAAACTGAATGGCCAGGTTTGCCATTCGTCTTTTGCGAAAAAGCGGTCCGTATAGATATTGTCCGCATCACTTTGCCGTCGCATCGAGTCAAAGCCAAATTTTCCCAGTTGAAACCCTTTGTGTATCGCACTTTGTAGCAAGAGCAGCTGTTTTCCCGGAGATATCGCGAGATGGCCAAGCCAATCGATATAGGCGTTAAATAGTTCAAGCGGAGACATGCCCTGGGTTAGTTTGGCGAGTGCGGCGCGGAATTCATGGTCAATTGTTTCGGCAGTTTCGCCATCCATCAGCTTGAACTCCTGGGCAAGCTGGTGGAACGGGTTGGTGGTTTCCTTGCTCGATTGATAGCCCTTGTCTTCTAATAACATTCGAATTTCCTCGGTTATTATGGCCGGATTGCCCGGAACTGAGTGCCTGCGGCGCCGTGTTCTTGGAATTAAGTCAGCTGTTCGTATAGATATGATGTTCCAGCGGCTGGTGGAGCGCCGTTATATGTATACGGGAAGCAACCAGGCTCCCCTTCCCGCAGCATATTTATTATAGTACGCCGACAGGGTGTTTATTCTCTACCATCGCTGCGGTGCCTGCAACCGTGCCCGACAGATTAGCCGGAGCTATGCCGGGATGCTTGGCAAACCGGGCGTCACAGGATATAGTTGAAGCCGGAAATCTTGTTATTTTGCCCCATGTATCCTGGACATCATATTTGATACCGTGAATTACAGCATCCGCACCACCATTATCTATGATAAAGCTCGCGGCATACCCACGAGTATGGCGTACAGCATTGTCGCGCGTCCGCTCCACCTGCTACTGCCCTAGGGCAGATCACTTCTCATTCATACCTCGTTTTCGTATATTTTTTTCGCTTGCTAACCGGCGATCATTTGTTACTTTAGGTGCACAAATCAACTTGCCAGCACTCTAAGGTACATGTCGTCTGGAAGTACAGAATATTAAGTTGGAGCCAAGCATGACTACTACACAATTAATCATATTTGATACGACATTGCGCGATGGCGAGCAAAGCCCCGGCGCGTCTATGACCAAACCTGAAAAGGTGCGAATTGCCAAAGCGCTGGAAAAGATGCGGGTTGACGTTATCGAGGCAGGCTTTGCGATCGCGAGTCCCGGTGATTTTGAGTCGATTAAGGCGGTCGCAGAGGCAGTGAAGGACAGTACCGTCTGCAGCCTGGCGAGGGCGAATGAGGCGGATATCCAGCGCGCGGCAGACGCTATCGCGCCTGCTGCTTCTGGACGTATTCACACGTTTATCGCAACCTCACCGATTCATATGAAATACAAGTTGCGGATGCAGCCTGATGAAGTCCTCTCCCATGCCCGGGACGCGGTCGCGTTTGCGCGTAAATTTACCGATGATGTGGAGTTCTCGCTTGAGGATGCCAGTCGTTCGGAGTTTGAATTTATGTGCCGAATCATTGAGTCCGTCATTGTCGCAGGCGCAAGGACTATTAACCTGCCGGACACGGTCGGCTACGCAGAGCCGGAAGAATATGGCGCCATGATGGGCCGTTTGATCGAAGCTATTCCCAATTCAGATAAAGCAATTTTCTCGGTGCATTGTCATAATGACCTCGGCCTGGCGGTCGCGAATTCTCTGTCGGCGGTACGCCACGGCGCCAGGCAGGTAGAGTGTACCATCAATGGTTTGGGAGAGCGTGCCGGTAACGCGTCATTGGAAGAAATCGTAATGACGATGCGTACTCGCAAGGATGTGTTTGGCCTGGAGACCCGTATCGATACCACCCAGATCGTGCCTACATCGCGCCTGGTCGCCTCTGTGACCGGATTTCCGGTGCAGCCGAATAAAGCCATTGTCGGCGCCAATGCATTTGCGCACGAATCGGGTATTCACCAGGATGGTGTGCTCAAGTTCCGCGAGACCTACGAGATCATGCGCGCGGAAGATGTGGGCTGGAACACCAACAAGCTGGTGCTTGGGAAGCATTCGGGGCGCTCGGCGGTCAAGGCCCGCTTTGAAGAGTTGGGGATTACCTTTGATAGCCCGGAGTTACTCAATAAGGCTTTTGCACGGTTTAAGGAGTTAGCCGACAAGAAGCATGAAATCTTTGATGAGGATTTGCAGGCGTTGGTGTCGGATGTCGCGGTTGCCGAAGTTGAAGAGCACTATCGGCTGAAGGATTTGGCGGTCACATCAAAGATGGGCAGCACGCCATTAGCCAAAGTCACGCTGCTCGTAAACGGCGAGCAGCAGAGCAGCCAGGCGGAAGGCAGTGGCCCGGTAGACGCAGCTTTTAAAGCGATCGAGGAGATCGTGCACAGCGCCACAAGCCTGCAACTGTACTCGGTAAATGCGATAACCAGTGGCACCGATTCGCAGGGCGAAGTAACGGTCCGGCTCGAGAAAGGCGGCAGGATTGTCAACGGGGTGGGTGCTGACACAGATATTGTCATCGCTTCGGCCAA
>CAMYKE010000247.1 GCA_947258895.1 uncultured Pseudomonadales bacterium
CCATTGTCCAATATTCCCCACTGCTGCCTCCCGTAGGAGTCTGGGCCGTGTCTCAGTCCCAGTGTGGCTGATCATCCTCTCAGACCAGCTATAGATCGTCGCCTTGGTGGGCCTTTACCCCGCCAACTAGCTAATCTAACGCAGGCTCATCCAATGGCGCGAGGTCCGAAGAGCCCCCGCTTTCTTCCGTAGAACGTATGCGGTATTAATCCGAGTTTCCCCGGGCTATCCCCCACCACTGGGTAGATTCCTACGCGTTACTCACCCGTCCGCCGCTCGTCAGCGAGTAGCAAGCTACTCCTGTTACCGCTCGACTTGCATGTGTTAAGCCTGCCGCCAGCGTTCAATCTGAGCCATGATCAAACTCTTCAGTTTAATCGCTTAACCTCCAGTCCATGCATCTAAACACACTTCCCGGAGGGGCAAGTTACGCAGCTACCCGTACTCAATACAGGACCCGCTTTACTCACCAAATCTCGGCTCGGAATCAACAAATTAACAACAACTCTTCACTATCCAATAGCTCTACATTAATAGCACTACCTGATAGCCACGAGTTTTTGGTTACTTGCCTTCCGATAATTCATCGCCTGAATTAACCTCAGCAAGTACCCACACGTATTGCTTCTATCCATCCAAATTGTTAAAGAACAACGCCTGCCACTACTTCTGGCAGCTCGAAAGAGGGCGCATTATACACGCCGAACATACGCAAACAAGCGCTTTTTTCAATTAATTAACACGCTAAAAAAAACCGCTTTTCAAAGTGCCCAGGAACGGGCGTAATCTCGAAAAGGGGTAGGAATTATAGTCCTGCCAATACTGGTGTCAAGAGCTGCTACACGGATAATAATTACCCGGCACCGCGCTTCTGCAAAGCGGCAGCGCGGCAGCGCCACAGGGCCGCTTAACTGGTGCCAGTTCGCTTGTGCAAGAGCAACATTACGGGGCCAGACAGGGCATAGAGCAACGCCATGGTAAATAGCGTGAGCGCGGGATCGATGAAGATGACGGCGAACACAAAAATGATGGCCAGCAGTGCAATAAAGGGTATGCGTTCTTTTACATCTACATTCTTGAAGCTGAAATACTTGAAATTACTCACCATTAGCAGCCCCGTACCGGCAACGACCACCGCTCCCACGATTGCTATATTATCGGGTGCAAACCCGGCATCTGTGCTGAACCATACCATCGACGCGATTAACGCGGCAGCGGGCGGACTGGCCAGTCCGACGAAGTACTTCTTGTCTACGATGGCTATTTGCGCATTGAAGCGCGCGAGCCTCAACGCCGTGCAGGCAAGGTAGATGAATGCCGCCATCCAGCCAATTTTCCCCAGCGTCGACAAGCTCCAACTGAGCGCCACCAATGCCGGCGCGACGCCGAATGCAACCAGGTCTGACATGCTGTCATACTGGGCGCCAAACTCACTTTCGCCGTGGATCAGGCGCGCGACACGACCATCAAAACCGTCGAACAGCAGCGCCGCAAAGATAGCGATAGCCGCGGCCTCGAAATACCCATGGATTGCAGACACCACCGCATAGAAGCCACAAAACAAGGCAGCGGTGGTCAACAGGTTCGGCAACAGGTAAATGGCTTTGCTGCGTGGTTTAGGCTCTGATTCGCTCATGGAGGACTAACACTCGGTTATTATTATTGGAACCCGGAGGCTTATAGTAAGCCCAAAGCACCGCTGGCGGCAATATTGCGTCCGTGGAAGCGAAAAAAAACGCGGTACTTACCGCGTTTTCCCCCGGACGAATGCGCTACGCATTCCCCTCCGTCTTGTCGATAATCTTGTTTGCCTTAATCCAGGGCATCATGTCGCGCAGCTTCTTACCCACGGCTTCAATCTGATGCTCACCCGAGATACGCCGCCGCGCTTTTAGCGTGGGGGCTCCCGCCTGATTTTCGAGGACGAAATCCTTGGCAAACTTACCCGTCTGTATATCATCAAGCACGCGCTTCATTTCCTGTTTGGTTTCTTCTGTAATGATGCGGGGGCCAGTGACATAATCCCCATATTCAGCCGTATTCGAAATCGAGTAGCGCATGTCGGCGATACCCCCCTGGTACATGAGGTCCACGATCAACTTTAACTCGTGCAGACATTCGAAATACGCCATCTCCGGCGCATACCCGGCATCCACCAGAGTTTCGAACCCCGCCTGCACCAACGCAGTTGCACCACCGCACAATACCGCTTGTTCACCAAACAGGTCAGTTTCCGTTTCCTCTCGGAAGTTGGTTTCAATGATACCGGAGCGGCCTCCGCCGTTTGCGGACGCATAGGAAAGCGCAATTTCCTTCGCCATACCGGAAGCGTTCTGCTCAATCGCGATCAGTGTCGGGACACCGCCACCTTCCAGGTACGTAGAACGGACCGTATGACCAGGTCCTTTTGGCGCAACCATAAAGATATCAACATCCCGTGGCGGCTCGATCAGCTTGTAGTGGACGTTGAAACCATGTGCAAAAGCCAACGCTGCACCGGGTTTCAGGTTGGGGCCGATATTTTCCTTGTAGATCGTTGCCTGGTGTTCGTCCGGCGCCAGCATCATCACGATATCCGCACTTTTCACCGCTTCATCCACCTCCGCGACGCGCAACCCGGCAGTTTCAGCCTTCGCCCATGAAGAAGAGCCCTTGCGCAATCCCACTACTACATTGGCGACGCCCGAATCCTTCAGGTTGTTGGCATGCGCATGACCCTGAGAACCGTAACCGATAATCGCAACAGCTTTGGACTGAATAATCGACAGATCAGCATCTTTATCGTAATAAACTTGCATAGTTAACCTCGAATTTCCGTTAATTTTTGATGACCGGTTGTTAAATACTAAGACGGCGCTCGCCACGGGCAATTGCGGATACGCCACTGCGTACCACCTCCATGACAACCTTGGGATCCACCGCTTCCAAAAACGCATTCAACTTGGAGCTCGTACCGATCAGTTGCACGGTATAAATCGTTTGGCTGACATCGATAATTTGGGCACGGAATATGTCCACGACCCGCTTGATCTCTTCTCGATGGCCACCAGTTGCCTTTAATTTAATCAGTGCCAATTCGCGCTCAACATGCTCTCCTTCGGACAAATCGATCAGTTTCACCACATCGATTAACCGGTTCAGATGCTTGGTGATTTGCTCCATCACCTCGTCTGAACCCGCGGTTATCAATGTCATACGTGACAGTGTCGCGTCCTCTGTGGGAGCCACATTCAGGGATTCGATATTGTAATTACGCTGCGAAAACAGACCGACAATCCTTGACAGCGCGCCAGGTTCGTTCTCTACAAGAACTGAAATAATATGCCGCATCAGGTTCGCTCCGTTTTACTAAGCCACATGTCATTCATCGAACCTTCCGGCGCGATATGCATAGGGTATACGTGTTCCGCAGGATCCACATAGACATCGAGGAACACCAACCGGTCCTTGAGAGCAAAACATTCACGCATTTTCTCTTCCAGCTCGGAGCGCTTGGTCACTTTTATCCCAACATGGCCGTATGACTCCATCAGTTTGGTAAAATCGGGCAGCGACTTTTCGTACAGGCTTTCGGAATAACGTCCATCGTACTGCATATCCTGCCACTGCTTGACCATTCCCAGAGCCTGGTTATTGAGGTTGATAATCTTGATTGGCAGATGATACTGGGTGCACGTGGACAATTCCTGGATACACATCTGGATACTGCTTTCACCGGTGACGCAGGCTACCGTTGCTTCGCGATGCGCAAACTGTACGCCCATCGCGGCAGGTAACCCGAAGCCCATAGTTCCCAGACCACCCGAATTGATCCAGCGTCGCGGCT
>CAMYKE010000248.1 GCA_947258895.1 uncultured Pseudomonadales bacterium
ACAAGGTCTGGGACTGCTTCCGTAATGGGGGCATACGGGAGATCCGCAATTACTGTGAAACGGATGTCCTGAATACCTATCTTGTGTATCTGCGGTTTCAGTATATGCGCGGGCATTTGGATGACGCGGAACTCGAGCACGAATTCAGCTGCGTAAAGGATGCTTTGCAAACCTCCGGCGAGACGCACCTGCAAGACTTCCTGCGCGCATGGCAATCCTAGCCAGGCAGCCGGGCCCGGCATAGATTCAATGAGTAGACGATCGCGACGGCCAGAGAGGCTGGTTGAGACCGCACGCATCAGGGATATCACGCTGGACGGCCGTGGTATCGCCGCTACCGAGGGTAAGCGGGTTTTTATTGACGGGGCTATTGCGGGCGAGACGGTTCGCTTCCAGCGGGAGCGTAAACGCAAAAATTATGATGAAGCCAGGCTCTTGCAGGTCGTTGAGGCATCGCCCGATCGCGTTGAGCCTCCCTGTGTCAATTTCATGCTTTGCGGCGGCTGCACTTTGCAGCATCTCGGGCCTGAAGCGCAGTTGCGATTAAAGCAGGATGCGATCCTGCAGGCGCTGGACCGGATTGGCAAGGTCAGCCCGGAACTTGTGCTGGAACCGCTGGCCGGCCGCCCGCTGGGTTACCGGCGGCGGGCGCGCCTGGGCGCTCGCCTGGTCGACAAGAAGGGCCGGGTGTTGGTGGGTTTTCGCGAGAAAGGAAATGCGTATATTGCCGACATGCGGAGTTGCGAGACGCTGAAGCCAGAACTGAGTCTGCTGATCCCGAAACTATCGGAACTTATTGGTGCTTTGCACATCGTCAGGCAGGTGCCACAGATTGAAGTAAGCATGGGTGACAACGCGATCAGTCTTGTATTCCGGGTGCTGGAGTCACCCACAGAGCGCGATCGGGATCTGTTACGAGCATTCGGTGAGCACAATGCTGCGCAAATCTGGTTGCAAACGGGTGGGCCGGACACGCTGGCGCCACTTGACAGCGGGCGGCCGCCAGCCGACCTTTGGTACGAGTTGCCGGAGTACGATTTGCGGCTGGCTTTCGGGCCGCTGGATTTTGTGCAGATCAACCAGGATATGAACCGGCGCATGATCTCCCAGGCCGTCAATCTGGCTGCCCCGCAACCCGGTGATCGCGTCCTCGACCTGTTTTGCGGTATCGGCAATTTCAGCTTGCCACTGGCGCGGTATTCGAATCACGTCGTGGGTGTCGAACTGGATCCGCGCATGGTTAGCAGGGCAGCTGCGAATGCGGCGATTAACGGGTTAGATAACGCAGAGTTCTATGCCGCCGATCTGGCCGACGCGACGGGGTCGCATCCGGATTGGTGGGGCGCTGGTTTCGATCTTGTGGTCGTTGACCCGCCGCGCGCGGGTGCGCAGGAGGTGCTGCCGCAGATCGCCGCCACGGGCGCAAAGCAAATACTCTATGTATCCTGTCATCCGGGCTCGCTAGCTCGCGATGCCGGTATCCTGTGCGGGGAATATGGTTACAGGTTGCGCGCAGCAGGCGCTATGGATATGTTCCCCGCTACCAGTCATGTCGAAGCCATGGCCTTATTCGAGCGGCTTGATGAAAATTCAGCGGTTCATGCCGCCAGCTGAAGGTATGGCTAAACTAGCTCCGTAAAAACTGAGGGAGTGTGGAAGCAATGGCGCTCGGTCCACTGATGATAGATGTAGAAGGCCTGACGCTGACCGCGGAAGATCGCGAGTTGCTCATGAATCCGCTGGTAGGCGGTCTCATCCTGTTTAGCCGCAATTTTGCCGACCGCGCACAGGTCCGAGCGCTAACGGGTGCCGTCCGTGCACTGCGTTCGCCGCCACTGCTCATTGCCGTTGATCAGGAGGGTGGCCGGGTGCAGCGCTTTCGCGAGGGTTTCACCGAGTTGCCGCCACTGTGCTGGCTGGGGCATATGCATGATGAAGACCCGGCAAGGGCCCGATTGCTGGCTATCGCCGCCGCCCGGGTCATGGCGCAGGAGGTTCTCGAAACGGGCTGCGATTTCAGTTTTGCGCCGGTGCTTGATATTGATCGTGGTTGTTGCGAGGTCATAGGGGATCGTGCGATTCACGCCCAATCCGAGGTGGTGGGGGCACTCGGTATGGCCTATATGCAAGGCATGCGGCAGGTTGGCATGCCGGCTGTGGCCAAGCATTTCCCGGGCCACGGTGGCGTCATCGGCGATTCGCATCATGTGCTACCCGAGGACCATCGCACCTACAGCGAATTGCTCGATGATTTAATACCTTACGCGAGCCTTATCGGCGACGGCCTGCGCGGGGTCATGATGGCCCATATACGCTATACAGCGTGCGATTCTGTCATTGCGAGCCTGTCGCCTTACTGGATGCGCGAAGTACTCAGGGGTCAACTTGGTTTTAACGGGGCGATATTTTCGGATGACCTGACGATGAAAGGGGCCAGCGTCGGCGGGTCCGTCGCGGAACGCGCTGCGGCGGCTCTTGACGGCGGTGCGGATATGATTCTGCTGTGTAATAACCGGGCTGCAGTTGGGAGCGCGCTGGATGCACTGGAGGGCTACGACCATCCCGTGTCGCATGGGCGCCTGGCTGCCATGCGCGCAGATTTCAAGCGTTACGCCGAGGTTCCGCGCGGTTCGGAGGATTGGCAGCGCTCGGTCTCGATGCTGCGGGCGGCGCAAGAACCGCCGCCGCTGGTGCTCAATGGAGGGGCAAAATAAGTTGGTACCTGGGCCCCCCAAAACGGCTCAGCCGCGGACTTCGGTATTGGCCGATGCCGAAGAAATATTTTCGCCGGCCGAGGTCGCCCGGGGCCTGGATCTTCTTGCCGCGCGCCTGCAGCCGGTCATCGATATGGCTGACTGCGTGCTTATTGGCGTCCTGACGGGCGGCATGTTCCCTCTGATTCACCTGGCAGAACGACTGCGGGGCGATTTCGAGATCGATTACTGTCATGCCACGCGTTATGCGGGCGGCACGCAAGGCCGTACGCTGGTCTGGCTGGAGCGGCCGCATGTCGCGCTTGCGGGCCGGACCGTCATCGTGGTCGACGATATATACGATGCGGGCACAACGCTCCACGCGGTAGCGGAGTATTGTGCTCAGGAGGACGCGGCACGGGTGTGCACGGCCGTCATGGTGGTGAAAGAGCGGGCCCGCGCCGCCGCGGTGCCGCCGCCGGAATTTACGACCGGCCTGCGCGTTCCCGATCGTTATGTTTTCGGCTGTGGTATGGATCTGCATGGGCGCTGGCGTCACCTCACGGCGATTTATGCGCTGAAGGGCAACGGGGACTGAAAGGAGGAAGACGGGGATGGCTACACTGGCAGTAATCGGTGGCACCGGAGCGGATCTGTTCCCCAATCCCGCTGAGGTCGAAACCGTTCCGGTTGAAGTCGAGTGGGGTGACCTTTCCGGCCCCGTGAAACGCTGGCGTCTGTATGGCCATGACATACTGTTTCTGGCGCGGCACGGTGAGCGGGGCGACATTGCTCCGCATCGAGTCAATTATCGGGCGAACTTACGGGGACTGAAAAATCTGGGCGCGGACGGGGTAATCGCGATTAACGCGGTAGGCGGAATTGCGGCGATCGCCGCACCGGGCCAGCTCGTCGTCCCGGACCAGTTGATCGACTACACTTGGGGCCGCGAGCACACTTACGTGGACGTCGGTGCTGGCCCCATCCGTGACGTGTGGCGAGGAGCCGATCTCGAGATGTTTGAAAAGCTTGCCCATCAGGCGGCGCTCAGTTTACGGACCATCTTCTTGGCCATGCGGAAATACTGGACCAGCGGGATGTGCGATGGGCACACGTA
>CAMYKE010000249.1 GCA_947258895.1 uncultured Pseudomonadales bacterium
TACCCAGCACGCGGGTGTAAAAATCAATCGATCGCTCCAGGTCCCCTACCCTCAACATGGTATGCAGTATGCGCATGACAAAGCCTCTTCGGTTACTAAGTGTTCGCTTGAATAACTAGCTGCGTGAGAATCAATCCAGCTTGCGCCCTCGGCTGGCGGCAATCTTCAAGCGCAGCGCGTTGAGCTTGATAAAGCCTGCCGCATCTTTCTGGTCATAGGCGCCGGCATCATCCTCAAAGGTGGCGATACTCTCGTCAAACAGGCTGTCGCCGGACTCACGGCCATCTACGATCACGTTGCCCTTATACAGTTTCAGGCGCACCCTGCCATTTACATGTTGCTGGGAATCGTCGATCAGGGCCTGCAGCGCCTTGCGCTCGGGCGACCACCAAAACCCGTTATACACCAGCTCGGCGTAACGCGGCATGATCGAATCCTTGAGGTGAGCCAGTTCGCGATCCATGGTGAGGGACTCGATAGCTCGGTGTGCCTTGAGCATCACCGTGCCGCCGGGGGTTTCATAACAACCCCGGGATTTCATTCCGACGAAGCGATTCTCCACGATATCCGTGCGGCCGATGCCGTTGGCCCCGGCGATCTTGTTCAGGTGTTCGAGTACCTGTGCCGGAGTTAGGGAGTTGCCGTCAATCGCGACGATATCGCCGTTGGCATAGTCCAGCTCGATCCAGGTCGGTTTATCAGGAGCGTTTTCGGGGGATACGCTCCACAGCCACATGGCCTCTTCCGGTGCGGCCCAGGGATCCTCCAGGATGCCACCCTCATAGGAGATGTGCAGCAAGTTGGCATCCATCGAGTAGGGCGACTTTTGGCCCGGCTTGCGATCCACCTCGATGCCATGGGCGTCGCAGTAGGCCAGCAAGGTCTCCCGCGAACTCAAATCCCATTCCCGCCACGGCGCAATGACCTGAATGCCGGGTTTCAGGGCATAGGCACCCAGCTCGAACCGTACCTGGTCGTTGCCCTTGCCCGTTGCGCCATGGGAGATTGCATCCGCACCGGTTTCGGTGGCAATCTCGACCAGCCGCTTCGCTATCAGTGGCCGTGCTATCGATGTTCCCAGCAGGTATTCACCCTCATAGAGTGCATTGGCGCGAAACATCGGGTACACATAATCGCGCACGAACTCTTCGCGCAGGTCATCGATGTAAATCTCCCTGACGCCCATCGCCTCGGCTTTGGCACGCGCGGGCTCGACTTCCTCTCCCTGCCCCAGGTCCGCGGTAAAGGTAACCACTTCGCAAGCATAGGTTTCCTGCAACCAGCGACAGATCACCGAGGTATCCAAACCTCCTGAATAGGCTAGTACAACTTTATTGACTTCCGACATCTCGCTGGCTTTCTCCCGCATACACCCTGATTAGACTCACAAGGGGCGCTATTTTAACCCTAATGCGAAATAAAATGGCGAACTTTTTGGTGCCAGTTGGCGGAGAAATTGCCGGGAAGCAAGGCTGTACGAGGAAGAAAAAAGTTCTCGGCTACCAGCAGTGCTAATCGCGCTCGAGACGGATGGTTACCCGCCGGTTCCGCGCCCGGTTGTCAGGCGAATCGTTTTTTAGAGCCGGGTACTTGTCGGCGTGATGCCGCGACACGATCATCTTGCCGTTGACGCCTGCCTTGCGGAAATAATCCGTCACCGCCATGGCACGGGCTTTGGAAATCCGGATGTTGAGGCGTTTCGGGCCGGTGTCGTCGGTATGCCCGTCGATATAGATGCGGCGAATGCGATCATCCGCCTTGACATAACGAATGATCAAATCGAGTTGTTCCTCCACTGCAGCACTGAGGCGGATCTTGCTATTCTGGAAAAAGATCGCCGAGCGTGCGATGTGTTCGTAATCGACAGGTATCAGCTGCGCCAGGCATGCCATATATTCGCGGTAAGCGTCCTGGAAATTGGCGGCCGATAACGCGACCTTTACCGGCCGTTGCGCATCACTTGCAATAACCGGTTGCAGCCCCTGATGTAGCGATGCCAGCATCGATTCTGCGTGCACCTGCTCCAGCTCCACCGGCACATAGGCATCGCTCACTTCAATGGCCGCTATTGCGGCGGGTTCGGGGGCGTGCTTCCAGTTGGGGCTTTCGATGACAAGCTGAGCAGGCCCCGGACGCAACACCCGGTTGAAAGGCTTGAGGTAAAACCCGGATTGACCACCGGCGCGATGACTGAAAACACCATCGCCAAATCCCGGAATTGCTTGCACCATCCGGCATTCCAGCTCCGTCGTATTCACCTGCCATTGGCTCTGTTCAATCGAGGCCCCAAAACTGGTTACTGCTACAGTGCTGGTCGCCGTGGCAAACGATGCATGCAATACCAGCGCCGCACCGAGGCCAGCGGCAATCGCGCTGGATCGCCTCACAATTTGATTCACCTTACCCATATGGACCGCATATAATCCGTTTCAAATATCCACTGATGCTGCGTGTTTTACATCGACCCGGGAACCAAAAACTTTAGCGCATCCAGCTCGCGCCCCTGGTGGCGAGGTGAAGCGAGGCACGGGTCTTGTGCCACGCTGCGGGCGGCGGCTGGCCGCAAACGGCGGGGTACGGCCTCGCAGCAAGCGCTGGAGAACTGGTAACGTCCTCACGCCGCTAAGCTGAATAACAGGCGTTACTCTCTGCTGTGCATCCCGCGCCCGACTTGCCACCGGCCGCGCCCCGGTGAAAAACTGTAGCCGGTATATCCAACAACCCGGGGTTACGGTAGGATGCACGGCTACGCAAAACCTAATTCTCATTGCCCCATGGACAGCATTACCATCACCCGTCCCGACGACTGGCATATTCATTTGCGCGACGGCGACTTCCTACCCCGCACGGTAGCCGATGTGGCCCGCACTTTCGGGCGTGCGATCGTCATGCCGAACCTGGTGCCGCCGGTGGTTACCTGCGCGGATGCGCAGGCCTACAAAAACCGGATTGTCGCGCAGATTCCCGCGGGCAGCGGCTTTACGCCGCTGATGACGCTATACCTGACCGATAACACCCCGGCCACGGAGATCGACCGAGCCGCCGCGGATGATGCTGTGTATGCGGTGAAATACTACCCCGCCGGCGCGACCACCAATTCCGACTCCGGCGTTACTGATATTACCCGTTGCTACGCGGCACTCGAAAAGCTCGCCGAGCACGGTATCCCGCTGTTAGTCCATGGTGAAGTCACCAGCCCGGAGGTCGATATTTTCGATCGCGAAAAAATCTTTATCGATCGCGTGCTGGCACCGCTGGCCGAGCGCTTCGCAACACTGAGAATCGTGCTGGAACATATTACGACGGCCGACGCAGTCGAGTTCGTTGCCGACGCAGCCGAAAACATTGCCGCCACCATCACCGCCCATCACCTGCATTTCAATCGCAATCATATGCTCGCAGGCGGCATCAGGCCGCATTATTATTGCCTGCCGATACTGAAACGAAACACCCACCAGCAGGCCTTGCGAGGGGCCGCGGTTAGTGGCAACCCGCGGTTTTTCCTGGGCACAGATTCTGCCCCGCATCTGCGCAGCAGCAAGGAAACCGGATGCGGATGTGCCGGCTGTTACACGGCACCGGCCGCGCTGGAACTCTATGCTGAGTGTTTTGACCAAATGCAGGCGCTCGACAAGCTGGAAGATTTTGCCAGCCATTTCGGGGCCGATTTCTACAACCTGCCGCGCAACCGGGATCGCGTGCGCCTGGAAAGATCGCCCTGGCAACTGGCCGCAGAAACCGACATGGCGGGACAACCGCTGGTACCCCTGCGCGCCGGCGAAACCATCAACTGGACGCTCTCCGCGGTTTCAACGCCGAGACCGACGCGCTGCTTGAAATCGCCGCCATCCCTTTGAACATGGATCGCCAGGGCATCATTTACCCGGAACGTACCACTGCATTCCATGTCACTCCATTTGCAGGCGCTAATATTGAGGAGGCCGCACTCAAATTTACGGGAATCGACCTGAACCACCCACTACGCATTGCTCATCCGGAGCAAGATGCACTGGCCGAGATCTTTCGTGTAGTGCGTAAAGCGGTGAAGGCGAGCAGCTGTAAAAGGGCCATCATAGTGGGACACAACGCGCATTTTGACCATGGCTTCCTGACCGCGGCGAGTACGCGCAGCGGTATCAAACGCAACCCCTTTCACCCGTTTTCAAACTTCGATACCGTAACCATGGCCGGGCTCACCTACGGACAAACCGTACTGTCGCGCGCCTGCCAGGCGGCTGGCATCGAGTTCAATGAAGACGAGGCCCACTCGGCCCGTTACGACGCGGAGAAAACTGCCGAGCTATTTTGCACGATCGTAAATCATTGGCGTCAATGCGGTGGCTGGTACGGAATTGAATAAGCGCGGCGAGGGCAGTCACATTGCCGTCGGGCTGGAACCGGGCGGGCGGGGTGGTGGATCAGGGCGGCACAACAGAGACTTCTAACTGCCGTGCCCGCGGTACTCCCTGCCAGGGACATAAAAAACCCGCTTCCTCAGGGAAGGGTTTTTCCAACTCGCGGCACCGGCTAGAGATTCGGCTAGCTCTGCGCCTGCTCCGCTTTGCCACCCTTGGCTTCGCTCACCATCGTTTGTAATTCACCCTTTTCAAACAGTTCGACGATAATGTCGCAGCCACCGACCAGTTCGCCATTGATATACAGCTGCGGGAAGGTCGGCCAGTTCGCATAGGTTGGCAGGGTCGCACGGATTTCGGGATTCTGCAGGATGTCTACATACGCAAAACGCTCACCACACGACATCAGGGCCTGCGTGGCCTGGGCCGAGAACCCGCACTGTGGTTGCTGTGGTGACCCTTTCATGTAGAGAATGATCGAATTGTTCTCGATTTGTTCTTTGATTGTATCCAGTATATCCATAACCTCACCTCGGCACTCTCGGCCTCACGACCGCTAAACACTTGAAAATCGGGCGGCATTGTATAGATTTATTGTGGGTTTGGGTAGCGCTTTTCCTTTCTGCCCGGACCCGCCATTGCGCCTGCAAATCGCATGCGGACATGTAGAGCCCCTCTCTGCGTATTAGTTCCACCTTCCGCTCCCGGTGACAGGGATTCGCTGATCCCGCGCGCAAACAGGGCCCCGGAGGATATTATTTTGCCGCGCCGCGGCACTGATTCATTGTCATCCACCGGATAATTTTCTATCATGAGGAATTGTTTGGCAGCTTGGGCTGCCTTTTTGCGTTTTAAGGAATCTCAGGATTATGGCAAGCAGTTTGTTAATGCCCACTTACAACCGAACAACCACGGCTTTCGAGTATGGCCAGGGTGTCTGGTTATACGACACCGACGGCAATG
>CAMYKE010000250.1:0-7032 GCA_947258895.1 uncultured Pseudomonadales bacterium
GCGAGTTGTCGGAGGGCGGAAATCGATTGTCAGGAATATGCTACGAACCGGGCGGCGGCTTGTAAAAGAAGTTATGCTTCTATTGGCGTCTTTGTTGATGCGAAAAGGAAGTTAGCAGCAATGTGGGGCGGTCGGGTAAAGCTGACACTATCTGAATCAGGCGCTACCGCTATCACAGGAAGCCGCTTGCTGAACAGGCAGCTAATATAGGACACTACCTTTGCTGCCTGTCTGATCCAGCCTGCACCCAACTGGTGTGGTGCAATCTCCCGGGATTTCCGCAGGCGGGGCACTATCGCCAGTGACGAAACGGAGCCACCAATGACAGCATTGCCCGCTACCAAAAGTATTCTGCTGGAACGCCAGGGGAGCCTCCTGCGAATCTGGCTGAATCGGGTGGCAGCTCGCAATGCACTGTCGGCCGAAATGACGCGGGAACTGGCGGCGGTGCTGGAGGCGGTAGGTGATGACCGCAGCGTTCGCAGTATCGTGTTGCGCGGCAAGGGTGGAGTCTTCTGCGCGGGTGCCGACCTTAACGAATTCAAAGCCGCTCAGGCGTCTGAGGCCGGCGAGGTTGCGCGTGACAATCGTGCTATTGGCGACCTGATGGCACGGCTCAATGAGCAGCCGCAGGTGGTGGTGATCCTGGTGGAAGGTGCGGCAATAGGCGGCGGCCTCGGCCTGGCGTGCGTTGGCGATATTACGCTGGTAACCCGGGACACCCGGTTTCGGCTCAGTGAAACCAGCCTTGGTTTGCCGCCGGCGCAGATCGCTCCCTTTGTGCGGGAGCGGGTCGGGTTAACCCAGGCACGGCGTCTGATGCTGACCGGCGCGCAGTTTGACGGTGCAGATGCACTTGCGCTGGGGCTCGCGCATGGGGTCGCGGCGGATGCTGTTGAACTGGAGGAGCAGTGCGCCGCAGTACTGGAGCAGGTGGCCCGCTGCGCGCCCGGTGCCAACGCCGTCACCAAGAGTATCCTGCTTGAGGCACCCCGCCGTCCCCGCGCAGAGCTGCTGGACGATGCCGCAGCGAAGTTCGCCAGTTGCCTGCTCGGCGACGAGGGTCGCGAAGGTGTGGCTGCGTTTTTTGGCAAGCGCAGACCACGCTGGGCCCCGGCGTGCAAACGTACCGGTGACTGAGCGCAATGGGCGGTGCAATCAGTGGGGCTCTGCCAGGCTGGCCGCTCACGATCCCGCCCGCCAGCGGCACCGGCTCTCGGCGCGGTTTGAGATCGCAAGCTTGAAGGAGTTTCGACGTGGGCAGTTGCCGACGGAGCCGCGATTCGTGTGTTGCCCGTTAGCCGATAAACGGCACCCGGGATGCTTATGACCGGGACTCCTTATCCTCATCTTTTCGAGCCGCTCGAGCTTGGCATCACTACCCTCAGGAACCGTATCCTGATGGGTTCGATGCATACCGGGCTGGAAGAGGTCCCCCATGGCCATGAGCGCATGGCAGCGTACTATGCCGAGCGCGCGCGCGGCGGCGTGGGGCTGATTGTGAGTGGTGGCATTGGTCCCAACGACGAGGGTAGCACCCATCCCCATACCAGGCGTCTCGTCAGCGCGCGGGATGTTGCCGAGCATCGTGTGATCACCACGGCGGTGCATGACAATGGCAGCAAGATCTGTATGCAAATCCTGCATACCGGCCGCTATGCAATGGCGCCGAACCTGGTGGCGCCTTCCGCGGTACAGGCGCCCATCAGCCCCTTCATTCCAAAAGCCCTGACGGAACGAGAGATCCGCAAACAAATCGATGATTTTGTGTTCGCCGCAACCCAGGCGCAGCGCGCCGGCTACGATGGCGTGGAGATTATGGGCTCGGAGGGCTATTTCCTGAACCAGTTCGTGGCCCTGCGGACCAACAAGCGCGACGATGACTGGGGCGGCAGTTTTGCGAACCGTATCCGGTTGCCGGTGGAAGTGGTGCGGCGGGTGCGGGATGCCACGGGTGACAAGTTCATCATTATCTATCGGCTGTCGATGCTGGACCTCGTTGAAGGCGGCAGTAGTGCCGCCGAAGTTATCGAGTTAGGGAACGCCGTGGCGGGGGCGGGTGCGTCGCTTATCAATACCGGGATTGGCTGGCATGAAGCACGTATCCCCACCATTGCAACCAAGGTTCCCCGTGCGGCGTTTACCTGGGTCACAGCGAAATTTAGGGCGGCGTTATCGATACCGGTGATCACTTCCAACCGCATCAACACCCCCGAAGTTGCCGAACAGGTGTTGGCGCGCGGCGATGCGGATATGGTGTCGCTGGCCCGCCCGTTCCTGGCCGATCCGGAATTTGTACTCAAGGCGTATCAGGGGCGCGCTGCCGAAATCAATACCTGCATCGGGTGCAACCAGGCCTGCCTGGACCATGTGTTCTATGGCAAAGTCGCAAGCTGCCTGGTGAATCCGCGGGCCTGCCATGAGACAGAGCTGGTCATCGCGCCGACTGCGACGCCGCGAAAAATCGCGGTGATCGGAGCGGGGCCTGCGGGGCTGGCTGCCGCTATCACGGCTGCTACCCGTGGCCACCAGGTTACGCTATTCGAGGCTGCGGACAGGATCGGCGGGCAGTTCAATATTGCTAGGCAGATTCCCGGCAAGGAGGAGTTTAACGAGACGCTGCGCTACTTCGCCCGCCAGATTCGCCTTACCGGTGTAACGCTGCAATTAAACCACCGGGTCGGTGCTGCAGAGTTAAACCGGGCGGATTTTGACGAAGTGCTTATTGCGTCCGGCATCGTACCCCGAACACCGGATATTCCGGGCATCGATCATCCCAAAGTACTCAGCTACCTGGACGTGGTCGTCGAGAAGAAGCCGGTGGGCAAGCGGGTTGCCATCATTGGCGCAGGCGGTATCGGCTTTGACATCGCCGAATATATTACCCATGCCGGTACGGCGACCAGCCAGGATATTCCGGCCTTCATGAGAGAATGGGGCGTGGATATGACGTTCACCGCGCGCGGGGGTGTGGAGGGCATCTCGCCACATCCGACGCCCGCGCCGCGCAAGGTGTACCTGCTGCAGCGCAAGGCCTCCAGAGTGGGCGCCGGCCTGGGAAAGACCACCGGCTGGATTCACCGTTCCGGGTTGGCGAGCAGGGGCGTACAAATGCTGTCCGGCTGCACCTACCGCAACATTGACGATGCCGGTTTGCACCTGCTGGTCGACGACCAGGAAATGACGCTGGAAGTCGATACCGTGATTATCTGCGCCGGCCAGCTGCCGCGCCGCGAGCTGCTGGAAGGGCTCGCGAAACCCTATCACCTGATTGGCGGTGCCGATGTGGCGGTGGAGCTGGATGCCAAGCGAGCGATCGACCAGGGTACGCGGCTGGCGGCGCAGTTGTAGGTGGCGGCTCCCGGTTGCCGGTGGCAACGGTGTGCCAGCGCCAGGGAGTATGGACCGGATCCACGACCACACCGCGTGCGCGGGTCGAGCGGTGGCAGGAATGCGTCAAAGCGGAAAGTTAACGAATCTTTCCGCGGCAAACCCCGCTATAATGCGTCTCCCCCCCCCGCTACAGATTGCAAATAATGACGACTTTCGCCGAGCTAGGCCTTCACCCGATTCTCCAGCAAAATATCCGTCACCTCGGTTACACGACACCCACCGATATCCAGGCGAAGGCGGTCGGCGCGGTGTTGTCCGGTGCCGATACCTGCATGATCGCCCCGACGGGCACCGGCAAAACAGCGGCCTACCTGCTGCCGGTCCTGCAGGAGTTGAGCCGGACGGATCACAGCGCTGATGAGGTGCGCCCGCTGCGGGCGCTGTTCCTCGTGCCGACCTGCGCACTATCACGCTGTTTGGCGGCATCCGCATCGAGTCCCAGGTGAAGCGCTTCAAACGGGGCACCGATATTGTTGTGACAACTCCCAAGCGCCTGACAGACCTGCTGAAAATACAGGCTTTTACACTGGATACCGTCCAGCACATGGTGATGGATGAAGCGGACAGGCTGGTCAGTATGGGCATTGGGCGTGAATTGCAGACGATTTGGGCTGCGTTGCCTGAGCACAAGCAGGTCGTGCTGGTATCGGCGACGGACTCGCGCGTCCTCAAGAAATTCAGTGAGGCCCACCAGTCGGCCCAAAAGTATGTCAAGGCGGATGGCGAACAGCCGGCCCTGGACAAGATCGCGCACACCATGTATCGCTGCTCGCGGCAGAATAAGAGCAGGAGCCTGTTCAGGTTGCTGACGATGCTCGATTGCGAGCAGGCGTTGATATTTACCCGGACCAGGCATGATGTGGACCTGCTAACGCAGCGCTTGAATGAGCAGGGCTTTGCCAGCCAGGGAATCCACAACGAGGTTCCCCGGAGAAAACGGCAGGAGCGCTTGAGCGGCTTCAAAAACAGGGAGTTCAAATTTCTGGTTGCGACCGATATTGCGTCTCGGGGCATCGATATCGATGGCCTGTATTACGTTATCAACTACGATCTGCCGGTCAACAGCAACGATTATATTCATCGTGTTGGTCGCACCGCCCGCGCCAGTTCCGCAACGCAGAGCCCGGCAGCCAGCGCGCCGGCCAGGCAAGCGCCGGCACAACAATGGCGTTCCCAGGGTCAGTCTGGCCCGTCCGCTGCCCAAGGCGGCCCCGCGAGCTCCCCCTGGGCACATGCACACACCAGCAATACGGCGGTACCCGATATCCGGGGCCATGCGTTTTCACTGGTGAGCCCCGAGCAGGAGCGGCTGGTGGGGCCAATTGTAAAAATCGTTGGCAAGCAGATTACGCTGGAGAAAAACCCCTTTGCCCGCTAGCAAATTCTTCACGCCGCCGCGTCGGGTCAACGTGCAACGGCCATGTGGTATTGCGATCGTTCCGACATTGGCCGGTCGAGGGGGATCCGTAGCCATGCCGGCTGCGTAACAAGCGCTGGCGCAGTTAGTTTTTATGTCGGGTAGTGGGCACTTTACCGACGCACGGAGCGTACCCAGGCGCTCCTGATTTACAGTTCAAGGGGGAGAAAAAAATGATAGAGACTCACGACACCAGGGAGTTTACCAGGACGCCGCTGATTGCGGCGATGTTGCTGGTGGCCGCATCTTCAGTGGTTGCCAAGGAGAAGCGCCTGCTTGAAGAAGTAACTGTGACTGCCACCAAGCACGTCACTTCCGTGCAGGATATCCCGCTGAGCATTTCGGCCGTCTCCGGCGACCAGCTGGAAGCTGCCGGCATCCAGGATTTTGATGACCTCGCCGCCAGCGTGCCATCGCTGTCGTTCAAGTCGTCCGGCCCCGGGCGCACCAAACTCAATATCCGCGGTATCTCCGCGGCGACCGGATTCGCACCGACCGTGAGTTACTACATTGACGAGATGCCCATTTCCTCGGTTTCTTCAGGCTCCTCTACTTCTTTTGCCCAGGCGGTGATCAGTCCCAAGCTGTTCGACCTCGAACGCGTGGAAGTGCTGCGCGGACCCCAGGGAACCCTGTTCGGATCAAGCTCCATGGGTGGCACCGTGCGACTCATCACCGGGCAGCCGAACCTGCAGGAATTTGCCGCCAAGGTTGGAGCCGAAGTCTCCTCCACTTCCGGCGGTGGCCTCAACAATACCCTCAATGGCATGACCAATCTCGTGTTAAGCGAGACGACCGCACTGCGGCTGGTGGGGAGCTTTACCAATAACGATGGTTATATCGACCGCCAGTTTGCCGGTGGCGTTGCGAAGGACGTGAACACCGAGGAGACTACGTCGTTGCGCGCCGCGTTGCGCTTTCAAGTGTCCGACACTACCTGGATTCAACCCGCGGTGTTTACCCAGTCGATGGAGATGGATGGCAAGCCGAATGTGGACGGGCCCACGTACGACGATCGGCAGGTGCGCCCCTTCGACGCTGCCGAACCGTTCGACGATGAGTTCACCATGGCCAGCCTGACCCTGAACAGCGACTTTGAAAGCGTCTCGCTTAGTGCCAATTTTTCCCATATGGATCGCGATTTCATGAACGTGGAGGATATGACCGACGCCGTCAATTTCCTCGGTGGCAGCGCTATTTTTGGCTACGGTTCGGCTCCGGCGGCGGCATTCGTGGATGAAGACGTCACCCTCCGTGACGAGACGTTCGAGGTGCGCCTGAGTTCGACCACTGCCGCGGCATTGCAGTGGGTGTTTGGCATTTACCACAAGGAAGCCGAAGTAAACGCCGACTACAGGATGGCCCGCGGATTTGAATTTGTCACTGACCTTGGTCTCGCCAACACCAATGATCGAAGCACCTATGAAGAACAGGCGGTATTTGGCGAGGCGAGCCTGGATTTTGCCGAAGCATTCACCTTCACCCTGGGATTGCGTTATCTGGACTACGACTTTTCACAGCAGAAGCAGGACTGGGGCTATGTGTATGATCCGGGCGCCGGCGGGTTGCCGGAGAGCGCAGCGAACGCGCTGGATGTGAGCGCCTCGGACAGCGAGGTAAATTACCGGGCCACCCTGATGTGGAGATTTGCCTACGCCGGCCAGGTCTATGTGACGTCATCGGATGCGACCCGTCCCGGCGGTGGCAACCGCTCCATTCCGCGCAGCGAGGACCCCGCTGACGCGCTGGCGTTTGCCTGTGATGCCGACCTCGATGCACTCGGTATCAGCGGCAACCCGACCTCTTACGCCGGCGACTCCGTCGAAAATCTGGAACTCGGCATCAAGGTGGATGCCACACCTGCGCTGCGCATCAACGCGGCGGTGTACCGGATCGTGTGGAGTGATATCCAGCAGCGGGTAAGTACCAGCGGCGTCTGCGGCTTTAACTTTACCGCGAATGTGGGTGAAGCCGTGTCCGAAGGCATGGAGGTGGAAGTCACTGCGCTATTGTCCGACAACCTGACCCTGAGCGGGGGCGTGGGGTACACCAGCGCCGAATTCAGCGAAACGGTGCTCCAGGCGGGTGTAACGGACGGCGATAAACTGCCAGACGTTCCCGAATATACCGCCAGCGTGTCGCTCGACTGGACTAAACCGCTGGCGTTTGGCGGTGAAATGTTCGTGCTGGGAACCGTAAGCTATGTCGATGAAGCACTCGAA
>CAMYKE010000250.1:7038-10099 GCA_947258895.1 uncultured Pseudomonadales bacterium
AGCTATGTCGATGAAGCACTCGAATTGCCCGGCAGCGCCAGTACCGATACCAGCGGCGAAAGCATCGATTCCGGCAACGTCAAGCCGAACTATACGCTGCTGGACCTGCGCATCGGCTACAGCAGTGAATCGAACTGGGAGGCCTCGCTGTTCATCGATAACCTGACGGATGAAGAGGCCTATTACTCGTACAACGACGCCATCGTGGTAAACGTGCCGGGATTTGACCGCACCGCACGGAATCGTCCCAGGACGGTCGGCGTTGCCGCCACGATCAATTTTTAGATACGGCTGTCCGGGGCCTGGTCCGGCACCGGACGGTTGAGGTCGTAATCGCTGCGCCAACGTTATTACGAGGCAGGCGCGGCGGTTCCCGGATTACTGCGCAACAACTCAGGCAACAGCTCGATGACGTGCTCGTAGCCGGCCACACCCAGTCCTGCCACCACTGCATCGACGGCGGGGGAAATATACGAGATATGGCGAAAGGGTTCGCGCAGGTGCGGATTGGAAATATGTAGCTCGATCTTGCAGCCGGGATAGGCGCGCAACGCGTCATGAATGGCGATGGAGGTGTGGGTATACGCCCCTGCATTGATGACGATGGCATCGACGCTGTCGATGGCTTCCTGAATCCATTCGACAATCCTGCCTTCATAGTTGGACTGCATGAATTCGACGTCGAGTCCCTGCTGCTCTCCCAACTGGCGACACCGTTGGGCGATGTTTTCCAGCGTATCCCGGCCATAGATCTCGGGCTCGCGGGAGCCGAGCAGGTTGAGGTTAGGGCCGTTGATTACAGTTACCTTCATGTTCGCTTTCGTTCTTCCAGGTCGCTATTCCGGTTGGTCTTTTGAGGTTGGCAGATTACGTGTTTTTAGCCGTTGCCGGTTGCTTGCTGGCTGTTTGTGAGCCGCCGCTCGAGCGCCCGGATGGCAAGCAGGTAGCCATGGATCCCGAGCCCGCAGATAAAGCCGGCGCTGCCATGGGTAGCCTGCAATGGTGTGCTAACTCCCCCGGCTTGCCGGAAGATGTTGGTCAGGTGCACCTCGATGAGCGGTTTTCCCGATGCAGCGAGCGTGTTGATTGCCGCGTGGTACCTCGCCAGTTCTTCGCAGTCCGAGCGTGAGCGTCCCATCGGGTTGATTACCAGCGCGTCACAGTTTTCGCTGCCACTCGTAATCCAGCGCAGCATTTCAACTTCATCATCGGTCTGCTGAAACTCCAGCGTGAGGCCAAGTTCCTCTCCCAGCGCCGCGCAAGCACGCCGGATATCGTCCAGCGATGGGCTGTGTTCCTGCTCCCCGTCCGGGGTCCCCTGATCCGCCAATCCGGGACCGTTCAAAATGAGCAATGAAATGCCGGTCATTAATTGCGCCCTGCTGTGTTCAAGCCGTGGATGTAGTCTGGGAATTCCATTTTGATACGATCTTGCATTGTAAAGCAAAGTGGTGGAGATTGCCGCGTCGATGCGCTATTCGCAAAGGACAATTAACCGGAGTTTCCGCAGTCATGTAGTGCGCTGATCTGCACCGCTCCTGTCGAATGGAAAATCTCTGCAGGGAGTTACACTCGGGATCGAGTGACGGCCTGGTGAATGCGCGCCCGCGATCGGCTATCCGCCGCCGGGCACGGTCACCCGGTGATCTGTAAGGGTGGAAATGCCGTATCCGGGTACTCATATACTTTTTGGATAGTAATCGCATGGCAAAGATTCGCAATATCAAGGCGCTGCAAGCGCCCGCAGTACTCAGTGAAGCGACCATCAACATCACCAACCTGCGGTTGCGCACCTACATCGGCTTCAATCCCGAGGAGAAAATCAAGCAGCAGGACGTGGTCGTCAACGCGGAAATACGCTACGGCGCGGAGCGTGCTTGCGCTACCGATGAGGCAGCGGATGCACTCAACTACAAGGTCATCAGTAAACGGATGATTCAACACATCGAAACGGGTCGGTTCCAGTTGCTGGAGAAGCTCACGGCCGATCTACTGGACATAGCAATGGAGTCGGAGCACGTCAGTCATGCGAAGATCACGGTCGATAAGCCCCACGCGTTGCGGTTTGCCGACTCTGTTGCCGTGACGTTGGCAGCGACGCGAAGTTGATAACCATGAGCAAAGAGTCATATCCTGCGCCCATCGTGATAACCGGTGGCGCGCAGCGCCTGGGGCTAGCCGCAGCTCGGCAGTTGCACAGCGAGGCCAACCCGGTGGTGATTACCTATCGCAGGGAGCGACCCCTGCTGGACGAGCTGCGGGCGACAGGCATCGTGGCCATCCAGGCGGATTTTAGCAGTACTGCCGGCATCGAGGCCTTTATCGAGGCGCTCAAGGAACGCTATTCACAGCTCCGGGCGATTGTTCACAACGCGTCGGAGTGGCTACCGGAAGGCAAGGGTCGTCCTGATAGTGAAGTCCTGCAGCGCATGTTGAGCGTCCACGTTACCGCTCCCTATTTGATCAATCAAAGTTGTGGTGGTTTGCTGCAGGCGTATGGCAAGCAAACAGGGTCCGCAGATGTCATTCACTTGACCGACTATGTCGCCAGTACCGGAAGCGGCAACCATATTGCCTACGCGGCGAGCAAGGCGGCGCTGGAAAACCTGGCGCTTTCCTTCGCCACGAGGTTCGCGCCCTGGGTCAAGGTCAATTGCATCGCGCCAGCCCTGTTGATGTTTAACGACCAGGACGACGCTGCCTATCGCGACCAGGCGCAAAAGAAATCGTTGCTTGCGGCAGGGCCGGGTGAAGCGGAGGGAGTGCGTGCCATTCAGTACATCCTGGGTAGCAGCTACCTCACGGGGAAGACCATCGCCCTCGATGGCGGTAGACACCTGGTGCAGGGCGCGCGTGGCTAGACCCGAATACCGCTGGCAGGCAGCGTTGCCTAATCCAACCCGGGCTGGCCTGCGTACAAGGTGACGACAACTTCAAAAGGAAAGGGCCCATGGCAATGAAACTGGCGAACAAAAGTATCCCACTGGAATCCCCGGCATCGGCAGCCGCTGAACTGGTGCGTAGCGCACTGATCGAGCGCGGCCTGGAAACCCCTATGTTG
>CAMYKE010000251.1 GCA_947258895.1 uncultured Pseudomonadales bacterium
AACTGACCCATCATGGGCGAGAATCCTCATATATTTAAACGCATCGGAATTATCTCATGTGATCTTCCTGATGGGGAGTTTTTCAACACTATCGGCCGAACCCGGCCGTTCTGCAGATGGGTGACTTTCAATCGAGACTGACCCTTTTGATTTACATCTGAATCCAGTGAGGACGTGGTGTCTCGGATCAACGGCAGCTTCCCTGGGCCCGATGATCAGCCCTGGACTCCGTTCAAAGCCTGACGCGGGAGTACAACATCAGCGTCATCACGACGCACCTGTGGTATCATAGTTAATACCCACCTTTAGTGGGTACTGCTTGTTGACATTCGGCCAAATCTGGCCGGCACGATCACGTCGCCTCCTCTGAGCTCAGCTCGAGGAGTAACAATGTCTGTAGCCCCGTACGCCGCGTTGCCGAACGTGCAGTTATCCGATTATGCCCATACGGCCAGTAACGTTGCGGCATAGTTCACTTTCACCCTGAATCCAACTGAAGAGAATCGCATATGGCCAAACCCAACTATTCGTTCGCTAAGCGTCAGAGAGAGATCGCCAAGAAACAGAAGAAGGAAGAAAAGCGGCAGCAAAAAACTGAAGCACAGCAGCCGCCAGCCAAGGAGGAGTGCCCGCTCCAGCTGCCCGTGGATGAGACGACCGTGGTCTGATCCCCATGGTTCACAGGGCGCAGCGGGTTCACGTACGTGAAGTTAACATTGTCGCGGTTACGCCATCACCATCACTGCTCTCGTGCGAGCGGCACGCCCAACCCGGCGCTGCAGGGGACACGCGATGAAGCCGCACGCCCGTGAGCTTTAACGTTGAAGCTGTAGAAAAAGTCCTGGGCAAAATAAAAGGTGTCAGGAACCTTATTGGTGCTCGATGGGCAAAATAAAAGGTGTCAGGAACCTTATTGGTGCTCGATGACGTAGAAGATGATCAAAAAGGTTCCTGACACCTTTTCCCTGTTGCGCATAAAAAAACGGGGTCAATAACAGCACTGGCATTGTGCCGGCTGTCATCGACCCCGCAATGACGCGCAGAACTTACTCGCCTTCAGTTGCACCCGCTGCCGGTGCGGGCATCGTATACGCGTCATACTCTCCTTGGTTCAGCTGACCGTTGCCATCCGCATCAAGTGTGCTCCACTGTGCAGTAATTCCCGGCAGGGATTCGGCCTCAACGACACTCAGTGCATCGTCCTTGTTCGCATCCAGGTCACTGAAGAATAACTGCTGCAATTACTTGTTTTTTCATCACACTCTCCAAAATTAACTTGAAATATTCCATAGGGATGGTTTACGCACATGCGCACAAATTAATTAAGCAAAATGCAGGCCAGATAGCAGGAAGCTGATGAATAACAGTCTTATACCGTTCTTCTTTGCCTTAGCGCCTTGCCCGGCCCGGTTACCGGGCTGGATTTCGTCGGGATGTAACGACAGTTTTTTCTGTTGACAACCGGAATTATTGAAAATTACTGCCGATGCTCTGTCTCCGTACGGAGACGATGAGTCATTGTCTGGCGTTTATGCGCCCTGCAATTCAAAAATGGAAAGAGGGCGGCGGGTATAACTCCAGACCCTGTGAGGTTCACCCCGTCAAACGGATCGAAAAAGTGGGATTGGTGTCGACTTTCGATTGTTGGCAACGGTGTAGAGCGTAAATAATTGCCTAACCCTTGAAAAGTCAACACCAACCGCTATTCGTTTGGCCACCTTGCTACTGTGGCATTGTCATCTGGCTATCGGCGGCGTTCCAGGGAGCGGACCAGACGCTGTCGCCGTGGATGTAATGCACGTCGTTGCCGCGCAGGAGCGCCCGGTCGTCGCCGCGGCTGTTCCAGTAGCGACTGTCTTCACCCGCGCGCTCGACCACCATCTTCCCCGCCGGGCTGATGCTGCCGTTGGGGCCGTCGTGGATGTCGAACAGGTAGAGGCCGGTGTGGGTCCAGTCGTAGTAGAACCAGGGGTCGCCCGGATCGCCGTAGCCGTTGTAGGCGGGCAGGGTCTCGTGCAGACGAATCGGCAGGGCCAGGCGGTTGGGCTGGATGGCGCCCCCGGCGGCAAGCCAGGCCAGGGCGTGGTGGTCGTAGAGCAGGTCGGAGTGGGTACCGCGCTTGCCGATCACCAGGCTGTCCAGTTCCTTTGGGCTGGCCGGGTCGCTGACGTCGAAGAGGGAGAGCTTCACGCCCTGGTACCAGGCACCGCGCCCCTCGTCGCCATCGGGATCGGGGACGGCGTCCTTGCCGATGCCGAGCAGGGTGTCGCTGCCGATGGGGTGGAGGTAGTCGGAGTAGCCGGCGATCTCCAGCTCTCCGGCCAGGAAGGGATCGGTGGGGTCGGATAGATCGAGCACATACAGCGGGTCGGTCACGCGGAAGGTGACCAGGTAGCCGCGTTCGCCCAGGAAACGGCTGGCATACAGGCGTTCACCCGGCTTGCCGATGGCCTGCGGGCGCTCGTCATTGGGGAGTTGGCCGATGATCTCCAGGGCGGCTGCGCCGCCGTTCTCCCTGAGGGTATAGAAACGCGTGCTGGCGCTACCGCCCCAGTCATTACCCACCGAGGTGGCGATCCTCAACACGTCCCGGTACTCGCCCATGCGGAACGACTTTTTGTCCTGCTCCCAACCCAGGTGGCCGTCGACGCTGGCGCTGCCGCGGTACCGGAAACCGTCACTGTCCAGGGCAAACTTGTGCAGATCGGTTCGATAGTCCGGCGGGTAATAGACCAGGGTGTCGCTCTGCTGCACTACCGGTTCGTAGTAGTAACGGCTGGTGGCGAGATAAAGCGCCTCGGTGGACATGTAGAGGGTCTCCGAGGGGCCGACCAGACAGCGGGCGCGGGGTTTTTGTTCGGGCTGACGCAGGTCGATGGCGAGCACCACCACCAGGTCTGCGCTGATGGCCTCATCGTTTACCCGGGTACGGTAGCACTGCTCATGGCTGAGCAGCTCACCCTGGTCCGCTTCATCCAGCCACCAGTTGGGCAGCAGGTCGGTCAGTTTTGTCTCGTCCAGCAGCTGTTCGTTTTCCGCAATCCCGGCCTGGTCATTGGTCCAGGAGTGGTAGCTGGGGATGGCCGGGCTGTGGCGCAGTACCAGGTAGAGTGTCTCCCCGATGCGACGCGAACCCACCAGGTGGCCGTCGAACTTCAGGCCGGCAACGGCTTCGGGCCGGGTCGGGTCGCTGACATCGTTGAACAGCACACCAACTGTGCCTGAGCGCCAGGCCCAGAAGTCGAACCAGTAGGGGCTGAAGTAGCCGTGGTAGTCGAGCACGGCCACGTGCAGGTCCGGGTATTTTTCATCGCGCTCTGTGAGGAGATAGCTGCCCCTGGGATAGCTCTCCCGGGGCAATTGGATCCGGGCCACTTCCTCGGCCCGGGGCGGGTCGCTGGCCAGGGCGAGGATACGGACCGATGTGTCACGGGACTCCTCCGGCACCGGGGCGAGGCTGGCAGTTTCCAGCGGCGTGATCCAGTAGCCAGGGGTCCCGCCCTCGACGACATAGAGATAGTTCCCGTCACTCTTGATGCGGTCGGCCTCATCCACGCCCAACTCCTGCACATTGGTCGTGGAGAAGGCCTCGCTGGCGTTGCCTTGAAGACTTTCGCTGGCATCCGCAACAGGCTCGCGCAGCGTTTCGTTGGGGAGAGTGCCGGTGCCGGTCTGTTGGCCAAGCCCCAGCTTCAGGTAGTCCTCCATCTCCCGGGCCGAATCAAAGGGCAGGATGAGGGCGGTGGCAATGGCGCTGTCATTCGTGCCTTCACCGGTGCTGCTTCCCCCGCAACCGCCGAGCAACAGCGCCGACAGCGCCAGCACAGCCAGCGGTGGAATTTTCCTGAATCGATGATAGAGATGCTTCATTGAACGGCCTCTGTGAGATTGACCCGCTGCCACAAGATCAATCCAGTGTATTCCCTGGCGCTACGCAGAGAAAGGGGTCGGTGTCGATTGTCTATTTTTTACAACGCTATAGCCTGCAGGCAATTGACTGGCCGTTGAAAAGTCGACCCAATTTCCTCTTCAGCCTGTTACTTTTTGCCCACAATACCGCGAAAATGCACGGCCCGCGCGCGTTGGCTGGAAGTATTTAAACACCACTTCGCGAACTTGCGCAGACCCGGGTAATAACATTGGTGGGCGCAATAAGCCCATTGTTGTGCTACTATGCCCGCAGTTCGTAACCTGCCATCACAACTCCGACGCCAATTCTCAGTGCGTACGTTAAGTAGCCAACTCCGGCAATTACTCAGAGCGAGACGGTTCGATAACGAACAGGAATAAGGCTACCGCGCTTAGGTAGTTCTTACAGTTACGTCACGCTAGTCGGTTTCCCTCTGAACCATACCGCTGCTTCTGACGGTGCTTAGTTGTTACAAACCCAGGGCATCGAAAGTTATTCATTTGAACGAAGCCGGTAAACGAGGCAACCATAAATACTTGTGCTGATAACGCCGATCCACTAGCAAATCAGCTCGACTTATGCGATGGCTTCAATCCTCATTAAAACGTTCCCAATAGGTGTATATATGAAGAAACTCACTCAATCGTTTTCCGCTGTGGCCCTTGGCCTAGGTAGTATGTTCCTCGTTACTAGTGCACAGGCAATGGACTTCGGCAACATGATGAACCCGTCAAAATGGATGGGGGGTGGTAACAATGACCGCTACTACGGCGGTGGTCCTGGCTATGGTGGTCCGGCTGGTTACGGCGGTGGCCCTGGCTATGGCTACGGTGGTCCGGCTGGTTACGGCGGCGGCCCTGGCTACGGTGGCCCTGGTGGCTATGGCGGCGGCCCTGGCTACGGTGGCCCTGGTGGCTATGGCGGCGGCCCCGGCTACGGTGGTCCGGGTGGCTATAGGTAACAGTATTTCTGGACGCCTGCTGACAACACAGTCGTTCGCTTGACTGCAACCTGAGCCCGAAATGGTTCACCAGCATCATGAATTATAAGAACCCCCTGATCGACAGGGGGTTTG
>CAMYKE010000252.1 GCA_947258895.1 uncultured Pseudomonadales bacterium
TTTATGCTGTACGACCGCGGCCGTTGCCGGAGAAACGAAATCGGGGGTATCTGTCGAGACGATGATCAGGTCAAGGTCGGAGGCGGAGATATTCGTGCGTTGCAAGGCGTTTTCCGCCGCAGCACATACCAGGTCGGACGTGGTTTGCCCGGGCGCCATGACGCGTCTCTCCCTGATACCGACATTGTCCTGCAGCCACTGATCGAGCGGCTCTCCCAATCGAGCTTCCAGGTCTGCATTGGTGATCACCTGCTCCGGTACATAACTCCCGGTAGCCAGAATCTGCGGAATTCGCGGTGTGTTTCTATTACGTTTTATGATGGCCATGACTCGATTCCCGGGGCAGCAGCCAGCCCGGATTCTAACTCGGACTGCCAAATCAAACTCCACTTTTCAGCCGCTTTGCAAGTCGCGATATCGCGAATCTGTCTCCGCAGCGCACGTTGAATACCTGCCTGGCAAATGGCCCAAACGCCCGACCGTAGCGCCTCCGCAGAACAAAAAACTTGATTTGTCGCGCGAATTTTATAAAATTCGTCTTCGGACTGCAGGTTCTGACGTATTCATGCTGAAAAAAAAGTTTTTATAAACTAGCGATAATATGCGCGTCATATCCATTTCAAATGCCCGTAGGAGCAATGATTTAGCGACCGCGTCGCGGGATTCGCTATACAAAATTTTCACCGTTCCCGAACAGCCGGATTCCACGCTCGCCAAACTCGACCAGGAGATTTCCGAAAATCTGCATGGATTCCTGCAGGATCGCATCGTGGCGGTGGAAAAGAGCCTGGATGATGTAGAAAAGGATTTTTCGGAATCCCTGATACCTGCCGAACCGCTCTATGTCTCCGACCATACCGATTTCCTGCTGAAGAAGCTGGTTGCGCACTCGGTACATACCGCGTCACCCAGCTTCATTGGCCACATGACCTCGGCATTGCCGCACTTTATGCTGCCGCTGTCCAAGATCATGATTGCACTCAATCAGAATCTGGTCAAGATCGAAACTTCCCGGGCATTTACCCCGCTGGAACGACAGGTCGTCGGCATGATGCACCGGCTCGTATATAACCAGGACAACGCCTACTACAAAGACTGGATGCATAAACGCAACCGCTACCTTGGCTCGCTATGCTCGGATGGCACCATCGCCAATATCACCGCACTGTGGTCGGCGCGCAATAATGCTTTCAGGGCCAGCGGAGATTTCGCAGGTATTCAGCAGGATGGCTGGGCAGCAGCCTTGCAGCACTATGGCTACCGCAAGGGTGCGATTTTGGTCTCCGAGCGCGGTCATTACTCGATCAGCAAAGCCGCAGACCTGCTCGGTATCGGCCGCAACAATATCGTCCCAATTGAAACCCGTAGTAATCATGCCGTAGACGTTGTAAAAATGCGTGCTACCTGCAAGCAGCTTGCAGGCAACAGCACGCGCATATTCGCCATTATAGGCATCGCCGGCACCACCGAAACCGGCACGGTGGACCCTCTGGATTCGCTGGCGGACCTGGCACAAGAAGTAGGCTGTCATTACCACGTAGACGCGGCCTGGGGCGGACCAACGCTGTTTTCGAGAAAACATCGCGGCATGCTAAAGGGCATTGAACGCGCCGACTCGGTCACCATCGATGCCCACAAGCAGCTCTACACCCCGCTGGGTACTGGTATTGTGCTGTTCAAGAATCCGGAAACGAGTGCCGCGATCGAGCAACATGCAGATTATGTGATCCGCAAGGGCTCCAAGGACCTGGGTATTGCCACCCTGGAGGGCTCGCGACCGGGGATGGCGCTGCTGGTCAATGCCGGACTGCATATCATCGGCAAGAAGGGCTACGAGCTGCTCATCGACGAAGGTATCGAAAAAGCCCGATATTTCGCCAGACTGATTTCAAGGGACGCGGAATTCGAACTCATCTCCAAACCCCAGTTGAATATCCTCACCTATCGCCTGGTGCCTGCCGAGGTGATGAAAGTACTGAAGAAAGCATCCCCGGAACGCCGCGCGCGCATCAATTCGGTACTCAATAAACTTACTGTCCAGATCCAGAAAACCCAGCGCCAGCGCGGCAAGGCATTTGTTTCCCGAACGAGCCTCAAGCCACACGAGTACGGTCGCCAACTCATCGTCGTATTTCGGGTGGTGCTTGCCAATCCACTGACCACCCAGGCCATCCTTCAGGAAGTCCTGCATGAGCAAAAGCAAATGTCCCGAGAACCCGCCTTTCAGGCCATCATCGCTTCCCTTAAACACATTTGATGCTCCATCCACTCAATCATTGCGCACTCAGCCGAGGTATTTGCGTTCCGGGCGATTCGTAGCTTGCCGGGAATAGCCACCCTGATACCAGGCGCCACCACGCAGCTCATGAGCGCATACTTGCCCACCCGCAGTGGCTTCGTCGCAGTGTCCGCGATGTTCCGGTGCACAGAGCACTAGCCAATCATGCCTGCGCATGACAGCAACCGCCCCCTGATTGACGCGTTGGTGAGGCGCATACGTGACGATCGTACCCATGGCGCCAGTGAGTTAGCGCGGCTTGCCCTGCAGTCGTTGCAAGAATTCCTGGAGTCAGCCCCGCAGCGCGACCCGCATACCCTGCGCGATGACGCGCTGGATCTGGTCGACCGCCTGCAGCACGCAAGGCCCAGCATGGTGGTCCTCGCCAACCGGTTACAGCGCTGGCGTAGCATTAC
Source organism: uncultured Pseudomonadales bacterium (assembly GCA_947258895.1). Next base: position 2,695 of record CAMYKE010000252.1, read on the forward strand.
CGAAAGCAGCACCCCGGCCACTACAGAGCAGTTTGTTCAACAGGCCCTTGCATCTATACAGCAGCTGGTGACGGCTTCCGGCGCCGCGACGGAGCTCGCTGCGGAGCAGGCAATCAAGCTCGTGACCACAGGACAGACACTGCTTACCCATAGCTACAGTTCGACAGTGCGCACATTGTTCCGGCGCGTAGCGACAAAAAAAGTCAGTTACATCATTACCGAATCCGCGCCGGGACGAGAAGGTGAACGCCTCGCGCACGAACTGGCGGATGCCGGCCTGGTGTTTCACTACATAACGGATGCCCAGGCAGGCCTGTTTGTACCCCGTGCGGATTGTGTGTTTGTCGGCGCCGATACCTTGCTGGCGGACGGTTCAGTTGTCAACAAGGCAGGCACCTTGTTGCTGGCGCTTGCCGCTCGCGAGTTCGGGGTCCCGTTCTATGTGTGTTGCGAGAGCTTCAAGCAGTCCTCCCTGGCCGTCGCCGACATCACGCTGGAAGCGATGTCCTGCAGCGAAATTCACCTCCAGGACCTACCCGGGATGACCCGCCACAATATATACTTCGACATCACGCCAGCACATCTCGTGAGTGGCTGGATAACCGAACACGGGCTCTCCGTATATCCCGGCTGCAGGAACGACGGTTCCGATAACGGTATTCAGGAAAAATGATCGACTGGCAACGCACCTATGCAGCAATCTGGCGGAAACGCAAGGCTCACTTGCGCGCCGTACAGCAAATCGACCCCATCACATGCGAAGAGCTCGTGGGCATAGACGACCAGGTCGCACAGTTGACCCGCAATACCGAACGATTTTTGGCGGGGTTGCCGGCCAATAATGCGTTGCTCTGGGGTTCCCGCGGTACCGGCAAGTCCTCGCTAATCAAGGCGCTGCTGAACCGCTACCGGGCGCAGGGATTGCGGATAATCCAGATGGACAAGGACGACCTGATCGATCTGACCGATATCGTCGATGATATTCGCGAGCAACCCTTTCACTTTATCGTGTTCTGCGACGACCTGTCGTTCGAGTCCGGGGAAGGTGGCTACAAGGCATTAAAAAGCGTTTTGGAGGGGTCAATT
>CAMYKE010000253.1:0-2004 GCA_947258895.1 uncultured Pseudomonadales bacterium
TTCGCTTAGCCATTGTCGCTGGAACTCCGGTTCGCCGGCAGGAAATTCAGATTCGGCCGCTTCTTCCTCCGCGCGCGTGTCGTGGTATTGCTTTAATCGGTCCGCGATTTCCCGGGCCTCATCGACCGCGCTTGCTGCGGGCGCGGGTTGCACCTCGACGACTTCCGCCTCACAATCAGCGGGCGGGCAATCCCCAAAATGGACCTTGCCGTCCTTATCGGTCCATTTATAGAGTTCGGCGCTGGCCGGGCCGATCAACAACAAGGCCAGGCTAACGCTCAGTAGTAATCTTGATATACTTTCCAAAGCCTGGCGCATAATACGTCCCTCAATAGACTTTATTCGGTCAGGTTCTCATCCTGCATGGGCCGGGCGTGTGAATCCGGCGACCGTGCTCACGCTGCTGCTTCATGTGGCGATCATGACGCCGCGATCACAAATGTATCCCGCGGTGTGCGTGATGCCCGTTCGATTGACCAGCAAGAATGCCCAAGCCTACGCCAATGCTGCCCGGTAGCTTTGACGCGGGTCAATTTCATGCTTTTCCCAACGAATTGTATAAACCAGTTGCAATTTACCTCTTCAATCCGTCCTTGCTATACCGCACCGTAACAACGCACTAATGTTAGTAGCTGCCGGATTACGGTATATTGCCGGTAGCGATTGGGACGCCAACCGACCGGATTCACATCAAGCAGGGGTAAACAATGAAGCCAATCAGGGTGGCTCTGGCTGTGTGCTCGATTCTGGCACTTGCGGCGTGCGGCCGGGAATACATCCCGCAGGAAACGTCAAATGGGACTGCAACTATCCTCAATGTCGTTGCAGAACTGACCAAGGGCCCGGGCAATATTACCGTTACGCCGGCCGGAAAAATCATCGTCAGCCTGCATCAGTTTTACAATCATGATGTGCGGGTTGGCCATGCGCAATGGCGACGCCCCCCGCCTGGTGGGGTGGCATGCGACCGAAGACCGCCTGGTCGCCGATATCGACCTGAGTAGCGTCACCACTGACCAGTCGTTCCTGAATGACCTGGCGGTCGACCCGCTGCGCAAAACTGCCTATATTGCCGATCCTGCTGGCGGGGCAGATGCCGCGATCATCGTGGTGGATTTGGCCCAGGGGGATGCGCGTCGGGTGTTGGGGGGTCATGAAAGCGTGTTACCTGAAGATATCAGTTTGGTGATTGACGGCACCCCGGTGCGGATTCGCGCAGACGACGGTTCGGAAATCCAGCCACGGATCGGTATCAACCCGATCGCGCTCGACAAGACCGGCGAGTGGCTATTCTACGGACCCATGCACGGACGCAGCATGTACCGAATGCGCACGGCGGATCTGCGTAATAACGAATTAACTCCTCAGGAATTAGGCAACAGCGTCGAACGTTGGTCGGACAAGCCGATCTGTGATGGCATTTCCATCGACAATGCAGGCAACCTGTATCTGGGTGATCTTGCCAACAACGCCATCGGCATCATCGGTCCGGATCGCAAGTACCGAGTGCTCATTTCCGATCCCAGGTTGTCGTGGGTCGATGCGTTTAGTTTTGGCCCGGAAAACTATCTCTATGTCGTAGCCAATCAATTGCATCGCAGCGCAGTGCTCAATGCGGGAGAATCGAACACCAAACCACCCTTTTTGGTCATGAAGTTCAGAGCGCTTGCGGAAGGCACTTCCGGACGATAACTGCTGCTTTGCCTGCCAGCAGTGGCATGCGCCGATTTGCCTCACACTACGCGTTCCGCAAACGCGGCAATACCCTTCGTCATGTGATCGAAAGTACATTCATTTACGTCATATTATTTTCCCATAATGGATAATTCAGCAACGATCGTTGAGTTCACTCGAATTTATTTGGCTGTTTTTTATTCATTCGTTGCTGTTTTTTATGCCATCAGGATAACGGCAAAGAAACGAGCGGGATCGCAGGAGGTGGTTTGCCCTGGAGCGTACTTAAGCCCAACCTGGTGGAACCATATGCTATTTCGTGCATTCAGA
>CAMYKE010000253.1:2132-8416 GCA_947258895.1 uncultured Pseudomonadales bacterium
TATTTCGATTGTTTTTTCCGGCGATTGATAATTATCTGGGAATTTTTGTTGATTTACATGTATGGCCGGTCGTGCTCGCGGGCGATATTTTGTTGACCGCGGGGTTCCTGCTAACCGTTGTGGTTCATTTCTACCTTGGGCAGCAATGGCGGTCTGGTATTGACTCGCTTGGGCCTGAAAAATTAATAACGGACGGCTTATACAAATACTCGCGAAATCCGATGTTTCTGGGGATTGCTGCTGCACAGGTCGGATTTTTTCTCGCCTTGCCCTGTGTATTTTCCGGCGCTTGCCTCGTGGTGGGATGGTATACGCTGCACAGGCAAACCAGGGCCGAGGAGGCCCACCTGATGACCAGATTCCCAGGAGACTATCAGCAATATAAAGAGCACGTTCGCAGGTGGTTATAAAATTGAGAGCCATATTACAAAACGTTGCCAGCGTGGCGCTCAAACTGCGGCTTCACGTCCGATTGGGCGCACAGATTGCGTACCGGGGCGGACGCGCGGGTGTGGAAAAATACTCGTGATTGCCAATACCACGCTGCGCTGGGGTTTTGCGGGAGAGCTCATCTCCCTACCTTCCGAACCCGATGCCCAGAGGCTGCGGGCCCTCAAGCCCGCTCACCTTGCACTGGCATATGGAAGATCGGTGTATACTTGAGCTGTTGGAGTTCCCGACGCGACCGGCATGAAGTCTAACAGATCGCTGCAGGGGCGTTTTGGCGGGTATTGAACCCTCGCGGATCCGTATCAGCCAGGAAGCGATTGGAGGAAAGCGAGCATGACGAGTGGCATACTCTGCAGGCGCGGACCAGGCAGGTCTGTAAAGCGCTCGCTTCGTCCCGTATTGCTGTGCCTGGCTGCCGGTCTGCTGGCCTTCTCACCTGGGAGTCCCGCGGGCGAAACGAAAGGTCGGGTCGCGCAACACGCGGGTCCCGCCCAGGGCGCGGTTTACTTTCCCATCAGTTGCTCTGCAGAAGCGCAGGTGAAGTTCAATCGGGCGCTGGCACTGTTGCATCACATGACGTATCCCCAGGCACGCGAGGCATTCACCCGGATCGCGACGCTTGATACCCAATGTGCGCTGGCGCACTGGGGCATCGCGATGACATTGTATCAGCCGCTTTGGCCGACCCGGCCGGGGCTGGAAGCACTGCAACGGGGCTGGGACGCCGTGCAGCAGGCCAAAGCCCTGGAACCGCCGACAGAACGGGAACGGCTCTTTGTGGCTGCAGCGGAGGCGTTTTTCCTCGAACCGGCGTCGCCGGATTACTGGCTCCGCATCCGCCGCTGGGAACAAGGCATGGAGAATGTCTATGCTAGTTTTCCCGATGACGACGAGGCCGCTGCGTTCTATGCTCTGGCGCACCTCGCCACCGCCCCCTCGGGCGACCTCTCCCGGGCGCACGCGCATGCCGAGCGGGCCGCCGAAATCCTGCTCCGCGTGCACGAACACAACACGGACCATCCGGGTGCCATGCATTACCTGATCCACGCCAACAACATGCCCGGGCGCGAACGGGAAGAGCTCCAGGTCACGCGCAAGTATGAGACCCTGGAACCGGACAATCCGCATGCGCTGCACATGCCGACCCATATCTATACCCGCCTCGGGGACTGGGGCCGAGTGATCCGTGGAAACCTGCAGGCCGCGGAGGCCGCCCTGAGGTATCCCGCGGGAGAGCATGGGGAACTCGTATGGGACGAGCTTCCCCACGCAATTGAGTATCTGATCTATGCGTATCTTCAGCAGGGCGCGGACGAGGAGGCATCCGCGCAGCTGGATCGCCTACTCGCCACTGCCCGGGCGACACGAACACTCGGACACAAAAACCAGGCGCGTACCTTCTACCAGGGGCTTCTCGACGTAGCTGGTGCCGCTACGCGACAGTCCGCTCTGGAAGAGGCGCGCAACTATGTGGGTCAGCGGCAATGATCAAGACAGTCACTCGCTTACCCGGACGCGTGCCACTGCTGCTGCCGAACATTGGGCGCCAGTCAAAACTTAATCGCCATTCGGGCAGGGGGTCTACATGAAACACTCGTTAGCTGGTCTGATCCTCGCCGCGGTTGTTGCGCCTGGTTTCGCCCAGGATCCCGTCGAGACCGATGGCGACAAGTACAAGGTGCTGCTGGACAACGCCTGTGTACGCGTCCTCGAGTATCGCGATCAGCCCGGCGAAAGCACGCAGCAGCACCGTCATCCGGCGTTTGTCCTGTATGCAGTTCAGCCCTTCGAGCGGGTTATCCACCTGCCCGATGGCAGAAACATCAATCGCAAGTTTGCGGCGGGGGAGGTCATTTGGTCGCCCGCGCAGATGCATATTGGCGAGAACAGCGGCGCTACACCAACGCACGCACTTATTGTTGAGTCCAAGCCGTCCGGATTGTCACTGCCCGAGTGCGGCGGACACTGACGCCCGGGAATACATTCAGGTCGAACCGGATTCGCGAGTTGGCTTGATCTGGGTACGCAACGGCTAGTCGCCATATCTCACCGATTTTTGGAATTATCGCCGAGAGATTGTGCGTTGTACGGGATTTTCCGACGAAGGGGATAGCCGTCGCTATAGCCGCAGGAGAATGAGATATGGCGGCTAGAGGAGGAACCAGGATGAGTGATTCGCAATTGCAAGAATAGATTGCTGCGTCAACCGCCTATGAGAAACTCTTTGTCCCCGCAGTTTTTCGGCGATGGGCGCCCTCAGTGCTCCGGGCCGCCAGGATTCAGCCGGGACAGCGTGTACTGGACGTTGCCTGTGGCACGGGCGTGCTCGCCCGGGAAGTCGCGTCGCATGTAGGTGCTTCCGGGCAAGTCGTCGGGCTGGATATCACTCGGGGCATGGTGGAGGTGGCACAACGTCTCGCGCCAGCCATTGCCTGGCACCAGGGAACGGCGGACGCTTTGCCCTTCCCCGATCACTCCTTTGATGCCGTGGTCAGTCAATTTGGCCTTATGTTTTTCCCGGACCGCGCCAGGGCGCTCCGCGAAATGCTGCGCGTCCTGGTTGCAGAGGGCCACCTCGCCGTAGCCGTCTGGGATTCCCTGGACAGAATGCCCACTTTTGCGGACGAAGTGGCATTGCTGGAACGCACCGCTGGCGCACAGGCAGCGGATGCATTGCGGGCACCGTTCGCGCTGGGCGATCCACGCGCGCTGGTCCAGCTCGCTCAGGACGCGGGTATTGCTTCGGTGGCGGTTACCACACACGAGGGCAGAGCACTCTTTCCGAACATTCGTTCTCTGGTGGAGGCCGATCTCAGGGGGTGGTTGCCAGTGATGGGCGTGGTGCTTGAGGAGGAGCAGATTAAACACATTCTGGCAGAAGCGGAGGACGCTCTCGGCCTCTGCGTCAACGAGCGCGGCCAGGCCGAGTTTCGCATTTCTGCACATATGATCAGCGGCAGAAAACTCTAGCTGGTGGGCGCCGGCAACCTATGGCACGAATTCGCACAGCAAGCAGTCTCGATCGAATAGGTGTTCAAGAACTCTACTTCAGGACCTTTGCGGAACGTGAGAGACGACTCGTCAGCGTACTCGCCTTGAACCTGTTAAGCGAAGAACCTGGTCATGAAACGATCTCTCTGGTTGCTGAAAGCAACGGCTCGATAGTTGGCCATATCGCGTTTAGCCCTGTTTTCGTCAATGGTAACGAAAACTGGAAGGGTTACATTCTGGCACCGCTTGGCATACTGCCCCCGTATCAAAAGCAGCGGATTGGGTCGAGGCTCATTGCGTGCGGCAGGCGGCGTCTGGCAGGGAAGGGGCTAAATCGTCTATTTGTTTACGGCGATCCAAAGTACTACGGCAAGTTCGGTTTCACCGCGAATGCGGCCGCCGGATACTTGCCGCCTTACCAATTGCAGTATCCTTTTGGATGGCAGGCCATCGCCATCAAGAAAGACGATTTTGAGACATCGCCTGTCAGAATATCGTGCGTGGCTTCGTTAAATAATCCAGAACTATGGTAGTGGCTGCCAGCAAAGCCATCCGCGCGGGCAGCGAGCCGGTATCGGGCAAATGTTGCCGGGATAATATTGATCCGCGCCATTGCACCATAACGATGCGCGCCGCATTCCGGGTGTTGCGCGGATGACCTGTTCTCTGGCGACCAGATCGCTGAGTTACTCGTGAGCGGTGAAGGGCGAGGCGACACGGTAACCGGGGGTACCTTTACAAACCTTTACAGAGTTCTGACCCAACATTGCATACTGGTGGCTAAACTAGCGGGGATTTCAACTGAAACTCAACCTGGGGATGTGGGGCAAGCGCTTCCACACCCTGGATTGAATCCTTGCCAGGGAAGAGACCATGAAAAAAATTTCTACGCGCGCACTACCAACCCTGTCCAGTACGCTTCTTGCTATTGCGATACCCGCAGCATTGACGCTGGGATGTGCACAGAGTGCACACAAGCGTCCGGGCGACCGTCCACAGCCGACAGAAACTTTCTCTACCGAGATTACAGCGGACGGCACCAAGCTATTCTCCTATCGCGTGGAAATGCCCGAGCGATCGCGCATGACGGGCGGAGAGCGGCCACGGCGCCCCGCTATGGAGAAAGGAGACCGTGGTGCGGAGTCCGCCACCCCCGGCAGGGAACGGTCAAAGGAAAGACTCCATGAACGGCTGGAACAAAAAATTGCAGAAGCGGCTTTCTGCGAGGAAGGCTACATTGTTCTCGAGGAGGTGACTGGCGATCGCTACGCTTCCATCCGCGGAGAATGCCGGGAGGGTGTGGACGACCAGGGAAGCAGCACCGCGTCCTGACATACCCCCATTGATCCGTTCAACGCTGTAACGTAATCGTATGAACCAAGCGCTTTCACATGTATAGAGTTACCTCTAAATCGGGCATCTGAAATGAAAGGGTCAGGCCTTGCTTTTGGTCTTTCCCGGATTTCTGCTCGCACGTGAGTAGTGCAGGCCAAAATAATCGTCTATTTCCTTTTTACTGCAAGCACCGTTAGCATAGGTAGTTAAATTGCACAGCAAATTAACCTTGCGCTTGCATTGAAAAGAACGCCGTAACCTCGGCTCCACCCTGGTGCGCTGCCAGCAAACTCCGGCGGGCCGGGTGAATCAATTTAGCGGGCAATTCGCGCAATTTTCGGATCGAAATTCATTACAATTTCATACCTCCTGGCTTTATCTCGGTGGTGATTTGGTCATAATGGGTGACAATGCTGCGAAACCATGCGTAACGATACCCAAGCCACGTATAAGATCATCCTCAAGCGCCCCGGCCATTTTTTGCTGCGCGTGATAAGGGGGTTCAAGGCCAATCAGGGTATGTTGCTCTCGGGCGCGGTGGCTTACTACACTCTTCTTTCTATCGTCCCCCTGTTTATTCTCTTGCTGATAGTCCTGTCCAACGTGGTGGAGGAGGCGCGATTGCTGGCGACGTTGTCCCGCTACCTGGAGTTTGTGTTTCCCGGAATGGCAGACGAAATGGTCGGACAGATTGAAAAGTTTCTTGAGAGCCGGATTATCATGGGCTGGGTGTTGATTGCGGTGATGCTGTTTTTTAGTTCGGTGGCGTTCACCATGCTGGAAAACGCCATGTCGGTAATTTTTTTTCATCGGGTACAAATCAAGCGGCGGCATTTTCTGGTCTCGGCGATTATCCCCTATTTGTTTATCCTGGTGCTGGGTGTCGGATTCCTGGTGGTCACGGTCATCGCTGGCGCGCTGTTAACATTCAGGGAAACGCATTTTTTCGTATTTGGGCAGGATTGGTCGCTGGGAGGGTTGACCAGCCTGTTGCTCTATCTGATCGGGTTCGGTGGGCAAGTGCTGATGTTGACGGCAATATATATGGTGATGCCGGTCGGCAAGCTGTTGCTACGCCATGCACTGATCGGTGGGGTTGCTGCGGCGCTGATGTGGGAAATTACCCGTCATGTGCTGGTCTGGTATTTTTCGACGCTGTCGTTCGTAAACGTGGTTTATGGTTCGCTGGCAACCGTGATTGTGGCATTGCTAAGCCTGGAAATAGCCGGAATGATACTGTTGCTGGGTGCACAGGTCATTGCCGAGTATGAGCGGCTGGCTGAGGAGGGCGACCTGGATACGCCCTCACAGAAAATGGTCACCTGAGCGTCGCAAGGTGAAAAAGAAAAAGGGCGCGGAGTGAAGATCCCTAGCTATTTTTTTATTGACATGCGAAGGGTTCGGACAGTACGAAGGTGTTTTTTGAAGCGGGAGTTCTGATGGAAGGCGCGAGCGTGGGCATTGATTCGAATTTAAAACTGTGCATAAAAACTAGCAATTCGAGCCAA
>CAMYKE010000254.1:0-3772 GCA_947258895.1 uncultured Pseudomonadales bacterium
CCGAAGGGCGAACCGATGGCCAGCACCCATTCGCCAACTTTCAGATCGTCCGAATCTCCCAGCTTGATAGACGGCAGGTCGTCCGCTTCAATTTTGAGTAGTGCCAGGTCTGAGCGCGGGTCGCTGCCAATCAGCTTGGCTTCCTGCTCACGTCGGTCGATCAGGCGCACGACGATCTTGTCAGCGCCTTCAACGACATGGTTGTTGGTCAGGATATAGCCGTCCTGCGACAGGATAAAACCCGAACCCAGCGAACGCCGGTCTCTGGGCTGCGGGTGGTGCGGAAAGAAGTCCTCGCCGAAGAAACGCTTGAAGATTTCCGGTACCTGGTCCATCGAAGGTTCGCGATCGCTGGTGGACTGGCTGCTACCATTTTGCACGGTACTAATATTGACCACCGCCGGCTTCCAGTCCTCTACCAACTCGGTGAAATCAGGAAGCGATGCATGCACGCTCGCGGTTGCGAACAGGGCCAGCACGGCGGTAGCCCAAACCAAAACATAACGACTCATTCGTTGCATAGTAACTCCGGAAATTTTATTGAATACTACACCAGATCGCGGTGCGGCTGCCATTATGACCCGCCCGCATCTGTCAGGTTCAGTGCGGCAACCAATTCAACGCCGGCAGCGGCCCGCGCCGTGCTTCGAACTGCAACCAGGGATTACTCGGAAGCTCCCTCGTCTGCTGCGCTACCCGCCGCGACCGGCGGCGCGCTCGACTCTTCCACATGGGGCCAGGCGTTCAGGATCGCCTTGATCAGGGTCGCAAGGGGAATCGCAAAAAACACCCCCCAGAAGCCCCAAACTCCGCCGAAGAACAATACCGCGACAATGATCGCGACCGGATGCAGATCGACGACCTCGGAAAACAAAAACGGCACCAGGACATTGCCATCGATGGCCTGAATGATCCCGTAGGCCAGCATCAGGTAGAAAAAGTCGCTACTCCAGCCCCACTGCAAGATTCCCACCAGCGCCACCGGGATGGTCACTACCGCCGCGCCAATGTAGGGAATGATCACGGACAGACCCACCATCAGGGCGACCAGTGCCGCGTAATTCAGGCCGAGAAATTGAAAGGCAATGTAGCTGACCCCTCCCACCAGGAATATTTCGATTGCCTTGCCGCGCACGTAATTCGCAATCTGGGTATCCATCTCCAGCCAGATGCGCTGCATCAGGTTGCGCTTGCGTGGCAACATGCGAACCAGCCACTGCAATAGCTCATCTCGATCCTTAAGAAAAAAGAATACCAGGATGGGCACCAGAATCAGGTAGACAATCAGCACCACCACATTGGGAATGCTGGACAGCGAGTATGACAACGCCCACTGTCCAAACTGGGCCACCTCGTTGCGGGCGGCTTTCACCCATTGCTGGAGTTGCTCCTCCGTAATAAACTGCGGGTATTGTTCCGGCAAACCCGCCAGTAACTCCTGACCCTGGCTTAGCAAGCGCGGCAGTTCGTTAAACAGGTTGCTCAACTGGTTCCATACCAGCGGCAACAGCAGGAAGATGGCGGTAATCATTAGTCCCACCAGTAACAGCGACACCAGCGAAACCGCGAGCAGATGCGGGACTTTCAGCTTAACCAGGTTATTGACCACCCCTTGCATCAGGAATGCGATGACTATTGCTACCAGCACCGGCCCGAGAATATTGCCGAATGCCAGCACACTAACCAGCAGTAGTGCCAGCACGAAAAAGAGTACCAGCGCCTCCTCCTCGGAAAAATAGCGCTCATACCAGCTTTGAAGTACCCGTAACATGCCCTCTCCCGTGTTCCAGTTCGCCAGTCCGTAAGAAATACCCCGCAATCGATGGCGCTTGGGGGCGCCGCACTGCGCTTGCCGCAGGCCGGGGAACAAGGCGCCAAGCATACAATAAATTACAGGCATGCTATAGCAAATACTGGCGCCGGTTTTTCTATCGGCCACCCGCCCAGTACGCTGGAATCTGTTACCAAAAGGCTAATTTGCAGGGATAGCCGGCTACCTTGCCGGCATACGCAACCCGATCGCGGTTATTCACTCACGGGACAAGCGCAATCACCTGGCTGGACGATTCGCGACTTGCTGAACAGACCCGTTATGTAGGACACTACAATGATGCAAGGCGCGATCCACAGCCGAGCATGCAATTACGATAACGGGTTGCGCAAGGAAACCAAAACCGGCGCCCGCAGTCTCACTATCAGCCCCTAACCGCCACCACACACAATTCGCGACTCGCTCATACAAGGTAAGCCAATCAATAACCGGAATTTCCCCGCCAGTTTCCCACGGTTCATGCTCCAGGCATGCGGCCTGCTGCTGCTCGCCACCTTGCTGGGCGCCACTTGCATCAAGCCCGCGGCAGGCAACGAATTACCCAGTCTGGGAGATTCAGCTTCCGGCACCGTAGCCCCGGAACTCGAGCATCGGCTGGGGCGCGCCTGGTTGACTATTTTGCGCGCGCGCACGCCGACCGTTAAGGACCCGTTGATCAATGATTACCTCGAGTATCATGTCTATAACCTGGCACAGCATAGCCAGCTCAAGGATCGACGGCTCGAGATCGTGGTAATAAGAAGTCCGGCGCTCAACGCCTTCGCGGTCCCGGGCGGGATCATGGGCATCAACGCCGGGCTGTTCACCTATGCACAAACCGAGCAGGAATTTGCGTCGGTCGTAGCCCATGAATTGGCGCACCTGAGCCAGCGTCACTATTCACGAGGTGTTGAAAAAGCCAGGCGTGACCAGATCCCCAACATGGCGGCATTGCTCGCCAGCGTGATTATCGGTGCGACCGTTGGTGGCGACGCCGGCATCGCCGCCATGACCGCCACCCAGGCGGCGATGCTCGAAAATCGACTCGCCTTCAGCCGCCAGAACGAACAGGAAGCCGATCGCATCGGCGTGCTTACCATGATAAATGCCGGCATGAGTCCGGCTTCGATGGCTTCCATGTTCGAGCGCATGCTGGCTGCGAAACGCTTGATGGGCGACCAGCCGCCCGAATTCCTGCTAACGCACCCGATCACCGAATCCCGGGTGGCTGACGCGCGCAGTCGCGCCAACAATGCGCCCGCAAGCAGTTACGAGGAGAACCTTGAATACTACCTGATGCGCAGCCGGGTGGAATTGATGTTTGCCAAATCCGGCGACCACGCGGTAAAACGCTTCCGTCGCGACCTTGACAATCCGGATCCCATGCTGCGGGAAGCTGCCGCGTACGGATTGGCACTGGCGCACAGCGCCGCCGGCCAGGAAGACCGCGCCAATGAAGCCCTGCATCCCCTGCTGCAGCGTGACCCGAACCGCATCACCTACCTCGCCGGCTATGCCGAGATCAACCGCCACCCGGCGCAATTGCCCAAGGTAGAAACCCTGCTCCGGGAGCATCTCACCCTGAGCCCCGACAACTATGTCCTGTCCTACTACCTGGCCAGGAACCTGACCCTGCAGAAAAAGTTTGCGGAGGCAGAAGCGGTGCTGGTGTCGCTCAGTAAAACCCGTCCCACCGATCCGGTGGTTTGGTACGAACTGGCCGAGGTCCATGGCCTAAACGGCAATATCATCGGCGTCCACCAGGCGCGTGGAGAATACTTCCTGCTGACCGGTCGCCCGGACAATGCCATCGAACAATTGAATTTTGCGCGCGCCAAGGCCGGCAACAGCTACCAGCTAAATGCGAAGATTGACCAGCGCCTGAAAGACGTTCATAAGTACAAGGAAGCGCTCAAGAATTTTTAACGCAGTTCAAGCCCGGGCGGCCGTCTGTCCCTCGCC
>CAMYKE010000254.1:3811-5010 GCA_947258895.1 uncultured Pseudomonadales bacterium
ATCCGTTGCAATGGCACCAGCGCCTGCTCACCCAGCCTGGGCTCAATAATAATCTCGTTATTACCGGAAATAAGGGTCTGCTCCAGGTTCTCCAGGCCATTCATGGCCATCCATGGGCAATGCGCGCAACTGACACAGGTGGCTCCTTTACCGGCGGTAGGGGCATCGATAAAGGTCTTGTGCGGCGCCAGCTGGTGCATCTTGTAGAAAATACCGCGATCGGTGGCCACGATAAACATCTTGTGCGGTAACTCGATCGCCGCCTTGATCAGCTGGCTGGTTGATCCCACCGCATCGGCGATATCGATCACGGCGGCGGGTGACTCCGGATGCACGAGCACTCCGGCATCGGGATACAATGCTTTCATGTCCAGTACGCCCTTGGCCTTGAATTCCTCGTGCACGATGCAGGCACTATCCCACAACAGCATGTCGGCACCGGTTTGCTGCCTGATGTAGTTGCCCAGATGCTTATCCGGCGCCCAGATAATCTTTTGACCCTCGGCGGCCAGGTGGTCCACCACATCGACCGCGATGCTGGATGTCACCACCCAATCGGCACGCGCTTTCACAGCCGCGGAGGTATTGGCATACACCACCACGGTATGGTCCGGATGCTCATCGCAATACGGACCAAAGGTTTCAATCGGGCAACCCAGGTCCAGCGAACAGGTGGCCTCCAGGGTAGGCATCAACACGCGCTTCTCGGGGTTGAGGATCTTTGCAGTCTCCCCCATGAACCTGACACCCGCCACCAGCAGGGTCGAGGCCGAGTGCGAGTTGCCGAAGCGTGCCATCTCCAGCGAGTCGGACACGATGCCGCCGGTCGCCTCCGCCAGTTCCTGCAGCATGGGGTCGACATAATAGTGTGCTACCAGCACCGCATCTTCCTGCTGCAGCAGCTCTTTGATGCGAGCCTCGTATTGGTGCGATTCCGCAAGGCTCATGGCCTTGGCTTCCTGGACTTGCGCCAGGTGGATCTGGCTCGCCAAACGTTCAGTAACTCGGGTCGTCATAGGGTTATATCGTACGCTCTCTATGTGATAACCGCTATTCTAGCGTGCATGGTACCCCAAGTGAACGAACCGGCGGGGAATTCTGGCTACCGCCAGCGGCCATAAAAGGTCTGCCAAACCCCAGGATGACGGGGTTGCAGCGGTTTTCTATCGAAACGGAATACGGTAACCTGACTACCCTGG
>CAMYKE010000255.1:0-2835 GCA_947258895.1 uncultured Pseudomonadales bacterium
CGGGCCTGGCAAGCCCCTGGTCGCCGAGTGCCAATGCCAGCAGCAAACCGGTAGCGGCCATCGGGTAGACGCCGATCAGCAAGTTCCGGAGGGGCATTTTCATGCTGCCCAGCAATGCCAGGACCGCCACCAGCCAACCGACCAGCGAGAACATGTTGTGAATGCCGGGATCGAAACCGTGCTGGAGGTAAAGCGTGCCGTTGAAGCTCAGCAGGTGCAGCAGGAGCGCGGCGGCGCCGAGAAGTAGCACGCCATCGCGCGGGGAACTTTCGCTGCGCGTCAGGTGTAAATATTGTACTATAGCGCCGCCCACGTAACAGGCGATGGCCAGCGAGCCCGCAATATAGCTAATCATCATCACCCTGAGTTTGTGGAACGAAAGGACGAATGTATTTTATTTCCTGCTAAAATGCCATAGTAGTTTAGACGGGACGCGACACCGGACAATCAGAAATTCGAGACAGGTAACTGCGCATGTTTGACAGCTTGACCAACCGCTTAACCGATACCCTGCGCCAGGTTAAGGGTAAGGCGCGACTCAGCGAAGCTAACATCAAGGCGACTTTGCGTGATGTACGCATGGCCCTGCTGGAAGCGGACGTCGCGCTGCCAGTGGTGAAGGATTTTATTGAGGCGATCAGGGTACGTGCAATTGGCCAGGAAGTGGCCCGCAGTTTGACGCCAGGTCAGGCGCTCGTCAAGGTAGTCCAGGAAGAGCTTGAAAAGGTCATGGGCGAATACAACGCCGAGCTCAACCTCGCAGCTCAGCCGCCCGCGGTGGTGCTGGTGGCGGGCTTGCAGGGTGCCGGTAAAACGACCTCGGTCGCGAAGCTGGCGCGCTGGTTAAAGGACAGCAAGGGCAAAAAGGTCGTCGTCGCCAGTGCCGACGTGTACCGACCCGCGGCGATCAAGCAGCTCGAGACCCTGGCAGCCGAAGTCGGCGTCGAGTTCTTTCCCTCGACTGCCGAGCAGCAACCCGAGGCAATTGCCCGGTCCGCAATCGAGCATGCGCGCAAGAGCTTTGCCGACGTGTTGTTGCTGGATACCGCGGGCCGCCTGCATATCGACAGCGATATGATGCAGGAAATCAAAGCCCTGCATGGTGCCGTCAATCCGGTGGAAACGCTATTTGTAGTCGACGCCATGACCGGCCAGGATGCTGCCAATACCGCCAAGGCGTTCAATGATGCATTGCCGCTGACGGGCGTGATACTCACCAAGGCCGACGGTGATTCGCGGGGCGGGGCGGCCCTTTCGGTGCGCCACATCACGGGTACGCCGATCAAGTTTATGGGCGTAGGTGAGAAAACCGACGCCCTGGAACCCTTTCACCCGGACCGGGTGGCGTCGCGGATCCTGGACATGGGAGACGTGCTCAGCCTGATCGAGGAAGCCGAGCGCAAGATCGACCGTGCCAAGGCAGACCGGCTGGTCAAAAAGGTCAGCAAGGGCAAGAAGTTCGACCTGAATGACTTCCGCGATCAGCTGGAGCAGATGCGGAATATGGGCGGTCTTTCCAGCATGATGGATAAACTGCCGGGTATGGGGCAGATGTCACAGATGGTGGACCAGCAGGTCAATGAGAAGTCCCTGAGCCGGATGGAAGCGATGATCAATTCCATGACACCTCAGGAGCGGCGCTACCCGGATGTGATTAACAACTCCCGCAAGCGTCGCATCACGCTTGGCTCCGGAACCCAGGTGCAGGACCTCAATCGCTTGTTGAAGCAGCATAAGACCATGCAAAAGATGATGAAGAAATTTTCCAAGAAGGGAGGCATGGCCAACATGATGCGTGGCATGGGGGGGATGATGCCCCCGGGTGGCGGCTTTCCAAAGATGTAGCAGCGCCGCGGCGCCATTGCCCGCCGCGACTTGCAAATTCAGGACTCGGCCCGCTCTTCGTCCTTCGCCGGACAAATAGTATAATTCACTGGAATTATAGATATTTAGCGTTCACAAAGCGTGTTGTTTGACGTACAATGCCCGCCGTTTTTGCAGACCCTGGTACTTTGTACCAGGAATACTATTGATCGTGGGCGATTCCAAAACCCACCCGGATTAGAGGATTTCAACTGAATGGTAGTTATCAGATTGGCCAGAGGCGGCGCCAAGAAGCGTCCTTTTTACCACGTGACTGTAGCGGACAAGCGTAATGCACGTGACGGACGGTTCATTGAGCGAGTTGGGTTCTTTAATCCTGTCGCGCGCGGCAACGAAGAACGCCTCAACCTGAACCAGGAGCGCATTGATTACTGGCTGGGCAAGGGCGCTCAACCCAGTGTGCGCGTAGCGACGCTTCTTAAGCAAGCCGCTCAAGCCTGATCTTTCCCTAATGTCGCGGTCATCTGGCGATGACCTGATTCCGGTGGGCCGTGTTGGCGGAGCCTACGGCGTGAAGGGGTGGTTGAAAATCAACTCCTCCACGGAACCGGGCAGCGGGATTCTTGCCTATAAACCCTGGTACGTGAAGCGCCCCGGGCAGTCCTGGACTGAAATCGGGGAGTATTCCGGAAGACTCCATGGCAAGGGAATTATCGCCCATTTTGCGGGCTGTGATGACCGGGATGCGGCATTGAGATACCAGGGAGCGGAGATCGCTATCCGTGAAGAGCAGCTAAAAGAGCTGGAGCCCGGTGACTATTACTGGCATCAGTTGCAAGGTTTGCAGGTATTCTCCGAAACGGCTGGCGGAAAAGTATTGCTGGGACGCGTCAGCCACCTGCTGGCGACGGGCGGAAACGACGTGATGGTGGTAATACCCTGCGCTGGCAGCACGGATGAGCGGGAACGGTTGTTACCCTGGTTGCCCGGGCAGGTGGGGGAACTGGTCGC
>CAMYKE010000255.1:2897-4887 GCA_947258895.1 uncultured Pseudomonadales bacterium
GAAATGTTCAGCGCATTTACCGAACAGGGGATTTCGAGTCGGGCTATCAAGCAGAAGCTGCTGGAGCTGGCGTTCTGGAATCCGCGAGATTTTACTACCGACCGGCACCGCACCGTTGACGATCGCCCTTACGGTGGTGGTCCGGGGATGCTGATGAAGGTGCAGCCGTTGCGCGATGCGATCCGGGCGGCGCGTGAACATGCCGGCGGTGACGTGACGGTGGCCTACATGTCGCCCCAGGGCACGCCCCTTACGCAACCGGCGGTGGCGAAATTGGCGCGGCGTGAGCGGATGATATTTGTCGCGGGGCGTTATGAGGGAATTGACGAGCGGGTTATCGAAACGGATATCGATGAGGAGTGGTCGATCGGCGACTACGTGTTGAGCGGCGGCGAACTGGCCATCATGGTGATGTTGGACAGCATTGTGCGTTGGTTGCCAGGCGTGCTGGGTCACGAGGATTCGGCACAACAGGATTCATTCGCAGAGGGATTGCTGGATTGTCCCCATTACACCCGCCCGGACGTGGTCGCGGGTCAACGGGTGCCCGAGGTGCTGGCGGGCGGCAACCATGCCGAGATTCGGCGCTGGCGACTGAAGCAGGCGTTGGGACGGACGTGGTTGCGGCGACCGGAATTATTGCAGGCGCTGGAGCTGGATGATGAGCGGCAACGGCTGCTGGAAGAATTTAAACGAGAACTTCAGGCTGAATAGCCTGGCATTTCAGAAAATTGTTAGGAATTTTCAGGAGTATAAGATGAGCGGCAAAAATACAATCATTCAGGCGCTGGAAGCAGAGCAGATGACACAGGAGATACCGGCATTCGGTCCCGGTGATACTGTGGTTGTGCAAGTGCGAGTTAAAGAAGGGAACCGGGAGCGGCTGCAGGCATTCGAAGGCATCGTCATCGGCAAGCGCAATCGTGGCCTTAATTCTGCGTTTACGGTGCGCAAGATTTCCCACGGCGTGGGTGTCGAGCGTACCTTTCAGAGCTACAGCAAGCAGATCGGCAGCATCACCGTGAAGCGCCGTGGCGACGTACGCCAGGCCAAGCTCTACTACCTGCGTGATCTGGCGGGTAAAGCTGCGCGCATCAAGGAAAGAATCCAGTAACCTCGTTTCCGGTGACCGGCCGCAGCAATTTGCTGGCGGGGTTAGCGCCCTCTGTCCTGCCGGACCGGAAATTCCCGGTCCGCAGGTTTTACAGCGGGGCGGGGCAGAGGATTCGGTTGCTAGCAGTCGACGCGCCTCTTGCGGTTGCCGCAGACGCTCTGCGATCACTATCGCGACTCTTCGGGGATACATCGGCTCGGTGTGAGCAGCTTCCTGCCTCCTTGCGAGACCCGGACCCCTGGTTGAACCAAGGGACGCTACCGCCCTCTAAACCGACAACCGCATAGACTGGCAAAATCGAGGTGAAAATGAACAACATGCTGATAAAAGCCGTCGTGATTCTGGCAGCTGCAGCGCTGCCGTGGCTGGCCGGCGCAGACGCGCAATCGACGGCAGCCAGCATCGAGGAAAAGCTGGCCGCCTCAATGCCGGGCTTGCCGATAACATCGATCACCGCCAGCCGCATCGATGGCCTGTTTCAGGTAAAGCTGGCGAGCGGAGAGCGGTTGTTCATCACCGCCGACGGCAGCCATTTCGTAGTTGGTGACATGTTCCGAATCGACGGTGCCAAGCTGGTCAATTTAAGCGAACTCGAGCGCATGGAACAGCGCCAGCAGGTGGTCGAAATAGCCGCATCCCAGGGCATCAATTATACACCTGCCAACAAGAAGGCTTCGGTTACCGTATTTACGGATGTGGATTGCGGTTATTGCCGCAAGTTGCATGCGCAGATGGCCGGTTACCTGGAAAAGGGAATTGAAATTCGCTATCTGGCCTATCCGCGCGCCGGGGTCGGTTCGTCGGTATATCAGCAGATGGTTTCCGCGTGGTGTGCGACGGATCAGCAGCAGGCACTGAACAAGTTGAAAGCAGGGC
>CAMYKE010000255.1:4913-8665 GCA_947258895.1 uncultured Pseudomonadales bacterium
CCACTATCAACTCGGCAATACCATTGGCGTGACCGGTACCCCCGCACTGGTGCTGGAATCCGGTCAATTGATCCCGGGATACCAAACGCCAGAGCAACTGGCGAAAATCCTGGGGATTTGACACGGATCGTCGGGCGTTACCTGAAAATATCCTCATGGTTGCTCATTTGGGCCAGGAATCCGGCAGCTTAGCGCTTTGTGTTTAACCCAATTGGCTCTACAATATGCGGCTGGTTTTAGTCCCAGGAGCTGGTTGCGCGCGTGAACTCAAAATTCGATCGAATAGACAGACTGCCCCCCTATGTATTCAATATTGTCGGTGAATTACGCCAACAGGCCCGTGCGCGCGGCGAAGATATCATTGATTTCTCGATGGGTAACCCCGACCAGCCAACTCCCGGTCACATCGTCGAAAAGCTGGTAGAGACGGTAAGGCGGGACGACACTCACCGCTATTCGCAATCAAAGGGTATCCCCAGGCTGCGCCGCGCGATCTGTAATTGGTACCGGAACCGCTACCAGGTCGAGCTTGACCAGGAGACGGAAGCCATCGTAACCATTGGCTCCAAAGAGGGACTGGCCCATCTGGCGCTCGCTACCATGGCGCCCGGAGACGCGGTGCTGGTGCCGAATCCGTCCTACCCGATTCATCCCTACGGGTTTGTAATTGCCGGCGCGGATATCCGGCACGTGCCAATGACCGAGGACGTGGACTTTTTTGCGGAATTGCAACGGGCGATCACAGATTCCTGGCCACATCCCAAAATGCTGGTGATGAATTTTCCCGGCAATCCCACCACCCAGTGCGTAGACCTGGAGTTTTTCACCCACGTGATCGAGATCGCTCGGGAAAACAAAATGTGGGTGGTGCAGGACCTGGCGTACGCGGATATCGTTTTTGATGGTTACCAGGCGCCTTCAATCCTGCAGGTGCCCGGCGCCAAGGAGATCGCGGTAGAGTTTTTCTCACTCTCGAAGAGCTATAACATGCCGGGCTGGCGAGTGGGTTTCTGTTGTGGTAGCAGTACCCTGATCAGTGCCCTGGCGAGAATTAAATCCTATATGGACTATGGCACCTTCACGCCCATCCAGGTGGCTGCGATCGCGGCCCTTGAAGGTGAGCAGTCCTGTGTTGAGGAGATCCGCACCCGTTATCTGGCCCGGCGTGATGTATTGTGCAGCGGCCTCAACAGCCTGGGCTGGCAGGTGACGCCGCCGAGGGCGACGATGTTTGTCTGGGCGAAGATTCCCCAACTATATCAGGAGCTGGGATCACTGGAATTCTCCAAGAAGTTGCTGCAGGAGGCAAAGGTTGCCGTTTCTCCGGGTATCGGCTTTGGCGCCTATGGTGATGACCATGTGCGTTTCGCGCTGATTGAAAA
This sequence comes from uncultured Pseudomonadales bacterium, assembly GCA_947258895.1. The sequence continues at coordinate 6,296 of CAMYKE010000255.1, forward strand.
CCAGCACCGTACTCGTCAGGCGATTCGCGGCATCCGCCGAATGTTTAAAAATGACGGCCTCATCGGCTAATCAACAGGAGTAGCGCAATCTTGCAACCCGTAACGATAGGTATCTGTGGGCTCGGCACCGTCGGTGGTGGCACCCTTCAGGTGTTGGCCCGCAATCGCCAGGAAATTACCCGCCGAGCGGGCCGGGAAATTCAGGTTTCCCATGTTTCGGTTCGTTCCCCCAAACCCGGTTTAGACTTGGGCAACACCAGGGTTAGCAGCGACGTGTTTGCCGTTGCCAACGATCCCGAGGTGCAAATACTGGTGGAACTCATCGGCGGCCACGAGGTGGCATTACCCCTGGTGATGCGGGCTATCGAGCAGGGCAAGCACGTGGTTACCGCCAACAAGGCCCTGATTGCCGAGCATGGGAACGAAATATTTGCAGCTGCCAGGGCACGTGGCGTTATGGTCGCCTTTGAAGCAGCTGTGGCCGGCGGCATCCCGATAATCAAGGCGATTCGGGAGGGGTTTGCCGGTAATAATATCAATTGGCTGGCCGGCATTATCAACGGCACCGGTAACTTCATCCTTACCGAGATGCGTGACAAGGGCCGCGATTTTGCGGAGGTATTGCAGGAGGCGCAGGCGCTTGGCTATGCGGAGGCGGACCCGACTTTTGACGTCGAGGGCATCGATGCGGCGCATAAGCTGGCGATTCTCGCGTCCATCGCGTTCGGAATTCCGTTGCAGTTTGACAAGGTCTACACCGAAGGGATTGGTTCGATCAGCAGTTGCGATGTGAAATATGCCGAAGAGTTGGGATATCGCATCAAGCACCTTGGTATTGCCAAGCGAATGAACGGTGGTATCGAATTGCGGGTCCACCCGACACTGGTCCCCGATAGCCTGCTGCTCGCCAACGTAAACGGGGTGATGAATGCGGTAATGGTGCATGGCGACGCCGTGGGTCCGACGCTCTACTATGGTGCCGGCGCGGGTGCCGAACCGACTGCATCGGCGGTGGTGGCCGATGTGATCGACGTGGTTCGCACGCTGACCACTGACCCTGACCAGAGAGTACCGCACCTTGCGTTCCAGCCCGACCAGCTGTCCGGGATAGAGGTCGTGTCGATCGAGCAAATCGAAACCGATTTTTACCTGCGGCTGCAGGTAAAGGACCGGCTCGGTGTAATGGCGGCGATATCGCGAATTCTCAGCGACTTGAATATCAGCATGGAAGCCATCGTGCAAAAGGAACCGCAACACGATGGCGATGATGTCACCATCATTATCCTGACGCATAAAACCGCCGAGCGCACGATGAATCGCGCGATCGAACAGATCGAGTCGCTGGACTCGACGCTGGGCAAGATTGTGAAGATTCGCGTCGACCAGCTCGACAGCTAGTATTGCCAGGGGAGTAGACAAAGCCGTGAAATATATCAGTACCCGGGGCCAGGCACCGGCCCTGAATTTCGAAGAAGTATTGCTGGCCGGGCTGGCCGCTGACGGCGGCTTGTATGTTCCTGAATCCCTGCCGCAGTTTACCCGGGAGGATATCGCGTCCTGGGCCGGGCTTGAGTACCGCGAGCTGGCATTGCGGATTATCCTGCCGTTCGTCGGTGACTCGATTCCGGCTGCGGACCTCGAGCCACTAATTGATGACACCTATGCGGAGTTTCGCCACCGTGCGGTTGCACCGCTCTCACAGCTGGGCCAAAACGAATGGGTGCTGGAGCTTTTCCACGGCCCCACGCTGGCATTCAAGGACTTCGCCCTGCAACTGCTGGGACGATTACTGGATTACGTGCTGGAACGCCGTCACCAGCGGGTCGCGATCCTGGGCGCGACTTCCGGAGATACCGGCTCGGCTGCGATCGAGGGCTGCCGTCGTTGCGACAATGTCGATATCTATATCCTGCACCCCCATCAGCGTGTGTCCGATGTGCAGCGCAAGCAGATGACCACGGTGGTTGGCGATAATATCCATAACCTCGCGATCAAGGGCAACTTCGATGATTGCCAACAGATGGTAAAGGCCTGCTTCAATGACCAGACGTTCCTGGGCGGCGAGCGCAGCCTGGTCGCGGTGAATTCGATCAACTGGGCGCGGATCATGGCGCAGATCGTTTACTATTTCTACGCATCGCTGGCGCTCGGCGGGCCTGCCCGATCCATGTCATTCTCTGTGCCGACCGGAAATTTCGGCGATATCTTTGCCGGTTACCTGGCTCGGCAAATGGGGCTCCCGATCGAGCAATTGGTCGTTGCCACCAATACCAACGATATCCTGCACCGTTGCATCAGTGAAAACGATTATCGCAAGCAAGCGCTGTCCCATACCCTCTCGCCGAGCATGGACATCATGGTGTCGAGCAA
>CAMYKE010000256.1 GCA_947258895.1 uncultured Pseudomonadales bacterium
CCATAGCTACGGCTATGGATTGCGCGCCTTTCGCGCGATCTGCGCACCGACCGACTCGCCATCTTACACGTCAATCGGTGACGGATGCGGGCTAGGCGGGATTTACAACCGAAGAGCCGACGCTCGCAAGCAGGTCATCGCGTTTGTTGCGACGCCACCGTGGAGGCAGCAACAGGGCGGCGCGGTATGTCTCACGGCGCCCAGTGGATAAACTGGTCCCATTTTTCCTTCGAGTGGACCAGGAAACCCGGGGTTGCAGGACCCGTGCCGGCCAGTTTCAGGCGCGGATGATCTTTTAACACGCATTCGAGTACGGCCTTCTGGCTCTCGTCGATGTCCACGAAGAACACGTGCTTGCCCTGCTTGAGGATATCCCGGAAGCGCCTGAAGTGAACATTGGGTTTGCGCAGGCCAAACAGCCCGCCTTCCCAGGTGCAAAATCCCAGCATAATAATCGACAGGAAGACGAAGGGTATCCAGGTTACCGTTTCGTGCCACCGGGTAAACCACGCGATAACCAGTACCAGAATGGCAGCGGCGAGGCCGACCAGTGCGCCAATGCTGCTGCCATGCACTACATCCTGTTTCAGGATCGACTCGACCTCATGGAGATGATGGTGGCTGGCAACCTCTGCATCCCTGTAACTCAGGACGTGAATCTGGGGCGTGGAAAGGCCGGCTTTTTCGAGCTCTTCCTCGACGTGCTCGAGGTCATTTAAATCGTCGCTGATATAGAAGTGTCTAATCATGGTCTGGCCCCTGTAAAGTGGTGCATTGCCGTGCTTCGGCCTTGGCCCCTTTGTCGCTGGGTAGATGACTGCCGTGAGTTCGTAACGCATTGATCTTGGGTTAGAACCAGTTCCATTTTAAGCCTATGCTACCCGTTTGCCAATACCGGGCTTCGGCGCCACGTCCAGGTGCGAAGCGAGCGACAGAGGCTGTTACGACGATTCCTGCCATGCAAAATCCCACCTCGACACCGCCATCCTGATCCGAGCCTGGCGCGGCCGGGAAGGGCACCGCAGTGCCAGCGACGTATGGAAATGAGACGTCCCTCACAATCTGAGACGTCTCTCACTGGAATACTATGAGATTGCTCTCATTTTATGAGATACTCCTCACTTCGACGCCGTTTCCTATGGTAACGCTGCCCACAAGATATAACCTGAAATTATAGCATCGAGAGTAATTGTGGAAAATCAGTTAGTTAAAGACGAAATGAAATCGAAAACCCGAAGGCGAATCATGCTTTCCGGGGTAAAGGCTTTTGCGGACTACGGTTATCACGGGATGAAGATCGCCGCCGTAACCCGCGATGCGGGGGTGGCGAACGGCACGTTTTATCTGCATTTCAAGGACAAAACCGAGTTATTCCTGGAGATCGTGCGCACCGCGGTGTCATTGTTGTCGGCTCAACTGTTCGCGATCCATAATTATGAGACCAACAAGGGCGTCACCGATCGCAAGGAGATTGAGGCGATCCTCAGTTTCGCCGAGAGCAACCGTGACCTCTGTAAAATTATTCTCGATCCGCGACTATCCGAAATCGCGGGTCACGACGATTTGTTTGCGCCATTGCTCGAAATTCGGATGCGAGACCTGAAGCAGGGCGTCGAGGCAGGCCACATCAGCCGCAATATCAATCCGCTGATTGCGGCGCGAGCCGAGATCGGTATGATGATTTCCGTTATCCAGTGGTGGGTCAATCACAGTAACCGCGCATCGCGGGAAGAACTGATCGATACGCTGCAGCAGATACGCCGTTCGTGGGCCATCGTCGACGACAAGATTGATGATATCGACCAGTTGCTGGAACAATGGGATTCCAGGCTGTAACGCAATTAACCAAAAGCAGGGCGTGACAGTACGTCCCACCCACGGTATTATTTCCTGTAATCTTTATTACAGGAAATAGTGTATCTGTACACGATGAGTGACTCCGGCTTTCTTCCCCAGCCCATCTTCGATACCAGCGCGCATATCGTTGCCAGCATGGCGCGCCCGGACGCCGCGCTGACGGACTACATAAAGCACTCCGGCGTTCCGGGCGCCGCCGAGGACTTTCGTCACGCGCTGGAGTTTCTCTACAGCTATCGCGGCAGTCCGGACACCTTTACCTCCTATCGCCGCGAACTCGAACGCCTGCTGCACTGGGCCTGGTACGTGCGCAAACGGTCGATCAATCAGCTCAAGCGCCTCGACATCGAAGCCTTTATCGAGTTTTGCCAGCGGCCGCCCGCGAACTGGATTGGCACCAAAACGGTGGCCAGGTTTACGAACAAACAAGGCCTGCGGGTTGCCAATGAGCACTGGCGGCCGTTCGTAGTGAAAGCTGCAGGCAGTCGTACTGCGGCGGACGTGCGGGATTTCGCATTGTCGCCCAAAGCGCTGCAGGCCATCTTCTCCGTGCTCAGCAGTTTCTTTAACTACCTGATCCAGGAAGAATACGGCGAAACCAACCCGGTGGCACTGATCCGCCAGAAAAGCAAATACCTGCGCAAGCAGCAACACAAGGCAAAGATTCGCCGCCTGACCGACCTGCAATGGGCTTACGTTGTTGAAACTGCGGAGCAATTGGCTGCGGAGAATCCGGCGGAGCACGAGCGCACCCTGTTCGTTATCCAGGCATTGTATGGCATGTACCTGCGGGTATCGGAGCTCACCGATACGCCGCGCTGGACGCCGCAAATGGGTGATTTTCACATGGATATGGATGGCAACTGGTGGTTTACTACGGTCGGCAAGGGAAACAAGGAACGGGATGTATCGGTCAGCGATGCCATGCTGGCGGCGCTCAAGCGGTATCGCCAGCATCGTGGCCTGGGGCCGCTGCCCAGTCCCGGTGAAACCACGCCACTGATCCCGAAGAATCGTGGTCGTGGCGGCATCAGCAGTACCCGGCAGATCCGCAACATCGTGCAGTTCTGCTTCGATGCGGCAATTGCGCGGCTACAAAAAGCCGGCTTTGAACAGGATGGCGAGCTGTTGCGGGCAGCGACGGTGCACTGGCTGCGCCATACCGGAATCTCCGATGACGTCAAGCACCGACCCCGCGAACATGTCCGCGATGACGCCGGCCACGGTTCCAGCGCCATTACCGACAAGTACATCGACGTGGAGATGCGAGCACGTCACGAGTCGGCCAGGAAAAAGCTAATAAAACCGAAATAATACAGATCGTTGTGTGTGTTAGTTAATGTCAAGTAGCAATAATATTTACCTGCAATTGCTGGATTTTCAGATCCCGGTAACCGAATTGTTCGAGCGCGTAAGGCACTTGCCATACCCGGTCCTGCTGGACAGCAATGCCGCTGGCAGCGACCGTGGCCGCTTCGACATCATCACGGCGGACCCGGTGGAAACCGTTACCGCGGTTACCGACTGTACCCTGGTGCGCAGAGCCGGTGCGCAACAGCGATTTGGCGACTGCCCGTGGGCGGTGCTGAGGGCGCGGCTGGCTCGCTATCCCGACCTTGACCGGTGTGCGGTCGAGGTACCCTTTCGCGGCGGCGCAATCGGTTTCTTTGGCTATGATCTGGGTCGGCGCCTGGTGCGACTACCGGACACCGCCAGAGACGAAATCGGTTTGCCACTAATGGAATTCGGTATCTACACCTGGGCCGTAGTGCGGGACAACCGGCGTCAGCGCTGTTATTTCGTCGCTCGCCCCGAGTGCACCGGGAAACAGCGAGACGCGCTGGTG
>CAMYKE010000257.1 GCA_947258895.1 uncultured Pseudomonadales bacterium
GTACCGAGAAGTTCACGTCCGGAGAGTCCGCGGTGGCGCCAAAGTCAAAGTTAAAATTCAGGCTCTGGCCTTTCTTCAGAATCAGGGTATAGCCCATCAGGAATCCGGCGATATTCAACCTGGATGACTTGGTGTCACCAAGAATGGTACCGGTGTCGGGATCAAAGAACTCGGTTTTTGTCTTATGGATAAAATCATGTTTATAGCCAAGGGAAAAGGACGCGCGTTCATTCATGGAATACGCCATGCCAATGCTGAAACTTAACGAGTCGCCCGGATCGACATTGCTGATGCCGGTCTTCTTCAGGTCATCCGGGTCCGTCGCATCAACGATGACCGCGTTGACGTCGTCATCCAGGTTGAACATGTAACCCAGGTTGGCGTAAAAAACGGCCGGATCGGTCGGGTAGAGCATTGTTACGCTGGGCTGTATGGAATGAAACCCGGAGCCCATGGCCAGTTCGGTTTCCAGGCCGCTGATATCGCGGTCCACTTCAAAGGGGCCTTCGCCGGTGGTGGATTTGTAGATCAGGTTGCCTATAAAGTAGGGAGAGCCATTGCCGCCCCGGTTCAACTGGTAATGGAGGGCGGCGCCGACATCGCCCAGGCCGCTGTCACTCAGTTTTTCCGTTATAGCGGTAGGATTACCGTCGGGGTCCGGCAGCCCGGGTATCAGGGCCGTCACTTCGGTGCGTCGCGAGACGTACGGGACTTTAAGCTCGGCTTCCAGCCGCGGGGTAAGGCCCATGCGTCCCGTAATGGTGGCGACGGTCGTATCGCGGTCCGCGTCCTCTGCTTCGAGTAGCCCAATCGCAAAGGAACTCAGTATTTCCACCCCCTTGAAGGTGAACCGGTTGAGGCTGGAATGGGAGTAGGTTATCGACGTATCCAGGATCAGTTTCCCGGGGGCAGTCAGGACCCCGCCGATATCCGATATCGCCTCTACGTTGGGCTTGGTGCTGGTTTCACCGGACGCGCCGCCGCGACTTTCGGCCATAAAATCGAGTCCGGCAATGCTGATCGGCTCCCGATACGAATCGATGGCGCTGGCGAGGTAAATTTCACTGCTGTCAACCGGACGCGGTTTAGGTTGTGCGTGCCTGCGGTGAACCGTAAAGTCCATGTCCATTGCCGTTACGAGACTGCTCGAAACGTCCTCCGGCGGGGCAGATGTCGATACCGTAACCTCTTCGGTGCTGGCAGTGGCTGTCGTTGCCGCCCGAGCTCCGCGGCCGTCAAGCAGCCGAGCCTGTTCGTCCAGGCGCCGCTCCTGGGCTTGCAATTGTTGCTGCTGCGCTTCTATCAAGCGTTCCAGGCGGTCCATCTTTTGCTCGATGGTCTCTGCGCCCACCGTGCCGCCATAGCCGAAGAGCAGGGTGAGTATGCCTGCACCTGCGAATCTTGTCAGAGTGTGGTTGTTCATTGGAATACCTCCGTTAGTGCCAGTGCCTGTCAGATGTCCTGCTGGATGCCGGCTGGTTTGCAGCGCGTACCCGCTCGAGCATTACTCAACCGTATCCGGTTGGCCTACTTCCAGATCGTACTTCTGCATCAGTCGATACAGCGTTACCCGCGCCACGCCCAGTTGCCGCGCCGCCTTGGATACGTTATACCCGGCCCCGCATAGCGCCTTCTTTACCGCGAGGCACTCCGCTTCCGCGCGGGCCTGCGAGAGCGTGAACGTTTGTCCGTCGATGCCCCAGTCCAGTTCAAGATCTTCGGGCTCGATGAACCGCTGTTCACACATCACCACCGCGCGCTCGACCTTGTTTTTCAGCTCTCGCACGTTGCCGGGCCAACTGTATTCAGCCATTTGATGGAGCGCGAGGCTACTAAAGCCCTTGAGTCCAGGATTATATTTCAGCCTGAACTGGTCAAAATAATAGTTGGCCAATTGCTCGATATCCTCCGGTCGTTCGCGCAGCGGGGGAAGATTAAGGCTGAGGACACGCAGCCGGTAATACAGATCTTCACGAAACTCTCCCTCTGCCACCGCGGTCTGGACATCCCGGTGGGTCGCGGCAATCACCCGTACGTCCACGGGGATGGATTCGACGCCGCCGACCCGCTCGATTACGCGCTCCTGCAGGAACCGTAGCAGGTTAACCTGGAGGCTAAGTGGCAGGTCGGCGATCTCATCAAGCAGGATAGTGCCGCCATTGGCAGACTCGATGCGCCCGATCTGGCGTTTGTGCGCGCCGGTAAACGCACCCTTTTCATGACCGAACAATTCTGACTGGATTAGCGGCGCGGGTATCGAGCCGCAATTGACCGCTACAAAGGGACCGCTGGCGCGAGTTGACTCGCGATGGATCGCGCGCGCCACCAGTTCCTTGCCGGTGCCGCTTTCTCCGGTCACCAGTACCGACACATCGGCGGCTGCGATCTTGTCTATCTTGGTAAACACCTTGTGCATAATCGGGCTGAGTGCCACCATGCTGTAGCGGTTTACCGGCTTTGGTGCGGGATTGCTGTAGATCGATTCCAGGGCCGCCATCCCATAGGCATGCCCAAGCGAGGTGCGCAGCCGAGCAGCATCGGTAGGCAGGGTGTGGTAGTCATAAAGGAAGCGGGTGATAAATTCACCGATGTGTTGGTCCGCCAGCACCTCGGAATCTCCCGCGCCCACCCACTTCATATGGGGGAATCGCATAATGAGGTCGGCAAGGTGATGATTCGAGCCACTCAGTGCAGCGCGGTCGAAATGCACCAGCCCTACCCGTGGACGCTCCTGGCGCACAGTTTCGGCCGCTTGTTCCGTATTTGAGGCGTGCAACACGTGCCAGCCGGCTGCTTCAAGGTCGGCAATTGTTCCGCCGGACATCGGCGATGCTGCAAGGCTAAGTAGTTTCCGCGTAGTCATGGTTCACTCGCTTCCTGCGCTAGTCTGATAGGTTGGCTAGCCAACCGTGTTGCCCGAGTTATTGTAACGGGCCCCTCCCTCGCGTTGGAAATGGTTTCTCTTCTGGAAACTTTCGCTACAGAGAGGAGTGCCGATGAAATGCAAAATTAGTGCCATTAGAAAAATATTGATTAGAAACAGGGGCATGGGAAGTCCCGGACGAATACACGGTTGGCCAGATGCGAAATTGCGGCAGGATCAGTAAAATTGTTGGACAGCTGCTAATCGAGAATCACTGACAGCGCTGTAGGAGAAGTGCCACAACTGTATGGAAGTCCCGGGGTTAATTGCAGCAGGATCAGTATGTTACAAAACTGGAACAGGTTTTTGCAAACTGTAAAAAAACCTGACACTTCATAAACCCTTGAGAAATTAACGACCTATGGACATATTGCCAGTCCCTTCCGCAAAACTCTCGCCGCAATGTTACACAGGGCATACAGTTTTCCCGGAACCGCAGCGAAGTGAAGCGTCGCGGAGTCATGCCCGAAGAAGGGAACGCGGGAACGGCTGGTTTGGGGTATACACCTGAGTAAACTTTGCTATTATTGATGAATGGCTTGCTACGGAATTAAAGGCGAAATTTGATGGAATCGGATAGCAATAAGGCGGCACTGCCGGAGCAATTAAAAACCGAAAGGCAGGCGGCTGGCAAACCTTCCCCGGAAAAAATCATTGCAGAAAAACGCCGCGCCCAGGCGCTGGCAACCCAGGCGAGGATAGATCGTGCGGCTGCCCCGTCCAGTGTCAATCGCCAGTGGATATTTGGTGCCTTGGTCGCTCTGGTCCCGATCCTGGTGG
>CAMYKE010000258.1 GCA_947258895.1 uncultured Pseudomonadales bacterium
ACTTCATTTCGTTTTAAACTTTCAGCGATCGCTTCGAGAGAGCCTAGAGCATCAGTTTTCAAAATAATCCCTGCGTACCAGTTCCGGCTTGATTTCGCCTTCGAAATTAACCCTGCATCCGGATACGGAGATATCGTACAAGCGCCCGTTGAGGGTTTCGCCACGCTGCGCGGAGGTGAGCTTGACCCCGACATTGAGAGAGCGGGCCACGAGGGCGCGGAATGCCGCGCGCCGCTGCTGGTAGATCATTTCCGCGGGTAACGGCAGCTTGTAAAATGCTATGCCGCTTTCGCTGCCGGAACCGGCAATGATATTGGGCCGAAAAAACAGGCTGACGCCCTTGTGGCTGCCGCGGACCGAAAACGACTCGTGTTGCAAGGCCAGCAAATGGCCGTCTTCAGGGGCAAATTCATCTATCAACAGATAGCCTTCATCGAGGTCTGTTTTCAGGATCAGGCTGGTGTAGTAGCGATCGTTATTCTCGAACTTGATGGTGATCGGGGAGCGGGCTTTCTGCACCGACGTGAGGACGCTGTACACCTGCTCACGGTTGGTGATACTGCGCACGCCGATGATATTGGCTGTGTCTGCTTCAGCCACTGTTGGCATGAGAGCCATATTCTTCCCACAACTGATTGATTTACCAACTAAGTTTAGCTGTGACTCCTGAGTTGGCCAGTTTTTTTATGCTTTTGCCAGGGGTTGCTGGTGGGCAACGGTCCTGGTTGTGCCGGAATCATTATACAGGCGCGGGTTGCTGTCCTGGCCGCGCATGATCTCCAGTTGGGCCTGGATCTGCTGCCGTGAGCGTTGCAGTACCTTGCCATTGACATTGTTCGCGTCCCGGCAACGTTCCAGTTTGCGCTCAACGTTTTCCCAGTGTGTCTGCAGGGGGCCAGCGATGCTCGGAGGAAGGGCGGCAAGATATTGTCTGAAACCGGCTGCGGTGGGAGCGACATCATGGTTCTCCAACAGTTCGCGACGCAGCCTGCTGTTGCGCTCCAGCGCATCCAGCAGTTCACATTTATGTTTTACAATCGTATTAAGTCGGTCGACATCGCGCTGGCCGAGAACTTTGCGCTCTTCGTCAAGTGCCTGGTCGAGTTGTTCAATCAAGATTACCGCGTCAGAGAGTGACGCAGTGAAGGTATCTGCAGAAGCCATAACAGTTCTCCGGTTTTGCCGCCCCCAACATGGGTGTGGACCAGGTATTACCCCTCGAAGTCAATAATGTCCCGGGCGAGTGCCGAACTGTCTACCTGATATTCACCGGATTCGATTTGCTGGCTGAGCGCATCAATGCGCTGTTGGTCAACATCGGGCAAGTGGGCAACCTGTGCCTGGACAGCATTCAACAACTTCGCTTTGGTACTGATTTCAAAGCTATCACCACCGGAACGCGATGCGTCGGCGGGTTGTGGTTGAATGTCCGTGCTGGCGGCATCTTTTATCTCAGCCTGGCCCGATTGCGCGCCGCTGGTTGAGGATGATGCTAGCCCCTTAATGTCATTGACCATTAAAAACGCCTGTTCGTATTGCGGGTAATTTTTGAATCGGCAGTACGTACAATAACTTTAACCTGTTTTGCTGGCGAGTAGAGCGAGCAGGGAGGCTGAAGTCAGCGCTTGGGCCGTTCGGGTCGGACATTATCGACACGGGACAATCAACAATCAAATTTGAGTTCTTGCAAAAAACCATTTATATCAGCACTTTTACCAATCCCCTTTGCATCACCCGGGCCTTGATAATGCGCCTGGAAGAGCTGTTTTTTACCCTGATCTGCTGCCCGATCCGGCCATCTGACATGGCGATCCCGGCGCTGCGGATAGCCACCTTGCCGCTGCTTGCGACGATCATTACTTCATCGCCACGCTTGATCGCCAGGGCCTGGCGCAGGTGTGCCGGGGCTATCGGGTTGTTCATTGCTACCGCTCGCTTGAGTTCCTTGCCTACCACGGGCGCCACGTCGGCAAAGTAACCGTGCGGGTAATCGGTGATATCGATTTGCAACAGTCGCAGGTCCTGGCTGTTCACCACATGGCCACGGGGCAGGCGGCTGTTCGCTACCACCACCTCTTTCATCAGCCTGATCTGCACCGGAACGTAGATCGACCAGGGCGCGGCCCCTTCACAGGTGACCTTCGAATTGACCCGGCCAACCCATTTGGCGCTATTGGTGTCGATGCGTACGGGAATTTCACAGTCGGCCAGGCGTAGCCGCGAATCGACTCCGGCGATGCGCACGCTCACTTGCTGCCTGGCGTTGGTCACGATTCCCCGCTCCTTCAATTCGGCATTGATATGGCTGGTTACCCACTGCCTGATCTGCGGTGCGGTGACTGTTGCCTGTGCCGGAGCGGCTGGCAGCAGCGCCGCCACGGGTGCGAGCATAGCCATAAAAACGGCAACTATTGTGGTGTGCCGGCTAATTCGTTCTGTCTGTAGTTGATGGGCCATAGTCCGGATTCTGTTCCCTTCCTGTTGCTGTGAAAGCGGCAGTTTTTTGCCACTTTTGTGATGTACGTGCACCATGGCAAGTACGCAGCAATTTCCGTGCCTATCATCCAAGTCCGCTGTCTTTGGGAAGCATTTTTTCTCAATCCGCGACCTTCGTGGCAGCGAGAAGCGCATCTCCTGCATCTACTCAGTCGCCCTCTTCCAAGGGACAGTGCGACACCCCGGGAAGCGGAAAAAACCGGAAACGAGTTGCCGCTTGCCGCACGACGCCCCTCTTAAAAAACATATAACATATTGATAAGTAAGTATAAAAATAGTTGGCATGTATTCTGCAGCTGTCGTTCTACAAACGTTTCGATTCACCGACGCCTTGCGACCGTATCCTTTACCCACGGCAACAGGCGACACCGGGCAGGATAACGGAGTCAACAAATGGCATTGAGTTTTGCAGCAGCAATGGGAATCCACGATAAGGCACTGGCACTGCATAGCCAGCGCGCTGAATTGCTGGCAAACAATATGGTGAATGCAGATACCCCCGGCTACAAGGCCCGGGATATTGATTTCCGCCGGGTGTTACAGCAACGCCTCGATGCGGGCAGTGAAGTTGCACTGCGGGCGACCCATGCCGGTCACCTGACTGCGCAGGGCGGGGCGGGTGGTAGTGCCGAATTGCTATATCGCACTCCGACCCAGCCTGCCATCGACGGCAACACGGTGGACCTGCAGATCGAGCAGGCCGAGTTCGCCAAGAACGCGCTTCGCTTCCAGACCAGTTTTACCTTTTTAAACAGCAAGATCAACGGCTTGAGCCGTGCCATCAGGGGAGAATAATCGTGGCCTTATCCAATATCTTCGATGTAGCAGGAACCGGAATGTCGGCGCAGACCGTACGCCTGAATACGGTCGCCAGCAACATCGCCAACGCGGAGAGCGTTAGCAGCAGTGTTGGCGAGACCTACCGGGCCCGGCACCCGATCTTCACCGTATTGCAACAGCAGGGCAATCCGCTCGATTTCAACAGCCTGTTCGAGGAGGCGTCCGGGTCCGGCGCGGGCGTCAAGGTAAGCGGCATTGTCGAAAGCCAGGCGCCGCTCAACAAGCAGTACCAGCCCGAGCATCCCAAGGCGGACGAGGAGGGCTACGTGTTTTACCCCAACGTCAATATCGTGGCGGAAATGACCGACATGATATCCGCATCGCGCTCCTTCCAGACCAATGTGGAAATCATGA